>NZ_JAGGQY010000011.1:0-132045 GCF_018613105.1 Bacillus sp. ISL-77 | reverse complement strand
TGTAATGATGATTATTGATCTTATAACTTGTTGATTGGAGCGGACGTCGAGAAGGCTCCTGCGGGAGTACGAAGCAGGGGAGACCCCGCAGGTGCTTAAGCGCCGAGGAGGCTCCCCGCTACGCCCGCGGAAAGCGAAGCGCCTGGAGCGCAAATCAACAAACAAATTAACAAAGACATAAAAAAGACTGCCGGCAAACCCAAGTTTTTCGGATTTGTCGACAGTCTGAGACTGTCATTTATCTATGACAGTCTTTACAAATATATAAATTCTTAAATTTGCGGAAGTTCTCTCATTTCCTGTAGCATTTCATTGCCACACATTGGGCAGAGTAAGTCATCTGCAACAAAATCTTTCCTCATCCAACCTATACACGCTTCATCTATACAAGAATAGATTTCAGTATCAACCAAGATTGTTTCAATTTCTTCTTCTTTTGCTCTTTTACCGTAAAAAATGGGAACCGCCTCCTTTTTTATTAGTATGTACAAAAAAGTGGCTTTTCATTTCCATAAAATCCATAGGAGGGGAAAAATAATGTTTACAAATAAAAACCATTACACAATAGTTGGAACGGATATCGAAGAAGTTAAGAGGTTAAATAGCCAATCTGGCTTAAGTTATAATGAAGTCAAGAAGCTACTTGCAGAAATGTACCTTGATAATAAAAAAGAAAAGTAGAGATTTTTTCTATTTGGATTTTGAAAAAACTAAAGCCTTCCTATTAAATGGAAGGCTTTAGTTTTTCTATATGAAATAAGGAATTAGATATGGTACGATAAACGAAATTAATAAGGCGGCAATTCCCATTGCTGCTCCAGCAACAGCTCCCTGGATTTCTCCCTCCTTGACTGCTTCAGCGGTGCCAATTCCATGTGCTATCGTCCCGATTGATAAGCCTCGAGCAAAAGGATGATGAATTTTAAACATAGTCAGAAGCTTTGGACCAAACATAGCTCCAATCATTCCAGTAAGAATAACAAAAGCAACGATGAGTGATACATTAGCTTTAATTATTTTCCCAATTTCTGTTGCAACTGGGACCGTAACTGACTTTATCGTTAACGAAAGAAGTAGCATTTTAGAGAAATAGAAGCATTTAGCAATAACTAGGGCAGTGGTAATCGTTGTAAATGACCCAATTAAAAGTCCAACACAAGCAGCAACCCTATACTTTGCAATCAAATTCCGATTTTTATAGATTGGCACTGCTAAGGCTACTGTTGCTGGACCGAGCAGGTAAGTCATAATTTTTTTAGCAGGAATATATTCACGATAAGTAATATGTGATCCTACTAGCAGGATAATAATGATGAATGTACTTAAGAATACTGGGCTCGTTAAAGGGGAGGAATACTTTTGGCCAAACCCACGAGATAGTTTATAGACAGCAATTGTTAGGAAAATACTATAAACTGTGATCATGATAATTCACTTTCACCTTTTCTTTTTTCATAATCACTGATTGGGTGGCTTTACCTGCCGATAAAAGTCCAATAAAAGTACTTGTTACAAGGACAAATAAGATAATGACGCCCTTATGTATGAAGATTGGCCCCAATGTCATTAATCCTACGGCAATAGGAATGAAAAAAAAGCTTAAATGTTTTAATAACCATGTGGACGCTACGTCTATTTGTTCGACTTTTATTACACCTGTCCAGAGTAAAACTAAAAGGAGTAGTATACCTATAACATTTCCTGGTATTTGCAAATGAAGAATTCGTGCAATTTGATTTCCAATCTGATAAATCACAATTAATATCAATATTTGACTAGAAAATGTCAGCACTTTTTTCACTAAATCCCCCTCCTTTTCTCTGGAATAAAAAAGTACAATCGGCAATATTCTAAATTTTTAAAAAATATAATCAATAATACTACAGTATAAAGGAATCACTTTAAATTTGCACTAACTTTTGTTCACAAAATATCCATATCTTTTTTCGAATAACTTCTTTATCTTAATGGTAGGAGGGATACATATGAAAAAGATCTATTTAATATGCAGTCTTACTGTGTTTATTGGGATTGCAGCAGGAATTTCTTTCTTTCTCATTCGCGATGCAAATGCGAAAATACCTGCAGAAGTTACCTTGATAGACCAAAACGGTGATTCATATAATTTTGGTAAGGATCATACCAAATTAAAACTTGTTGAATTCATTTACACTCATTGTCCTGATATTTGTCCAACAACCACCGAAAAAATGATTGACTTGAAAAGAGATTTTGAAAAGATTGGCGTTTTTGGTAAGGATATTGAATTTTTAACAATTACCATCGATCCATATCGAGATACTCCCGAGATATTAACTAGTTATATGCAGGGGTTTGAGATAGAGAATAACAAACAATGGTTATTCTTAACAGGAGACAAGCAAAACATAAAAAGGGACCGCCAAGAAATGAAAAAGGTTGCGGATGCGATGCAATTTCAATTTAAAGATCCTGGCAATGGTCAATTCATCCATTCAACCTTTACCTTCCTGGTTGATGAAAACAATAAATTTATCGACAAGTTTCCAATGGGAAAAGACTTTAATAAAAAAGAAGTTTATGACACAGTGATGGATAAATTAGACTAAACAAAAAAGCGATTAGTCCTCTTGGGATTAATCGCCTTTTATTACTTTTTTCTTTAATTCACGGATGAAGGGTATTTTTTTATTTGCTGTAAAGACAAAAGGTAATTAGACTTTGGTTTTGTTAAACTCGCTTTTATACCGGCCTTTTTTAACTTGTTAACGAGTTCAGTCAGTTGATTCTTCGCCATATTTCTCACACCTTCTTTTACTTGCTTCATATCCCAATTCTACATCAAAAATATGAATAAAGTGTGAAATCGGAGAAATTTTTTTAGAAAATTTTTCTTTTAAAAAGAACTTCATCTGAAAGAATTCGCTCTTCTACTATTTTAATGGTATAATCAGTAGATATTTTGTTCTTGGAGGATGTTTTAAATATGATTACTGTAAGTAACGTAGGTTTAAGATATGGAGACCGGAAATTATTCGAAGATGTAAACATTAAATTTAATCCTGGTAACTGCTACGGACTAATTGGTGCAAATGGTGCCGGAAAATCAACCTTTTTAAAAATTCTATCTGGTGAAATTGAAGCACAAACAGGAACTGTTCAGCTCGGACCTAACGAACGGATGGCTGTGTTAAAACAGAACCATTTTGAATATGAAGAGTACGAAGTATTAAAGACAGTTATTATGGGACATACCAGACTTTATCAAGTGATGCAGGAAAAAGATGCAATCTATATGAAGGAAAACTTCACAGATGAAGATGGTATGAAAGCCGCCGAGCTTGAGGGTGAATTTGCTGAATTGAATGGTTGGGAAGCGGAACCAGAAGCTGCTATTCTTCTAAAAGGCCTAGGCATAGGTGAAGATCTTCATTATAAGAAAATGTCAGAGATCACGGGGTCAGAAAAAGTAAAAGTGCTGCTTGCACAAGCTTTATTCGGCAGACCAGACGTTTTACTTCTCGATGAGCCTACAAACCACTTAGATATCAAAGCAATTCAATGGCTCGAGGATTTCTTAATTAACTTTGAAAATACTGTCATTGTTGTATCCCATGACCGTCACTTCCTAAATAAGGTTTGTACACATATTGCCGATTTAGATTTCGGGAAAATTCAAGTCTATGTTGGTAACTATGATTTTTGGTATGAATCAAGCCAGTTAGCTTCAAGATTAACTTCGGATGCTAATAAAAAGAAGGAAGAAAAAATCAAGGAATTACAAGCCTTTATTGCACGCTTTAGTGCCAATGCCTCGAAATCAAAACAGGCTACTTCTCGCAAGAAGCTACTTGATAAGATTACGCTTGATGACATTAGACCTTCATCTCGCCGGTATCCTTTTGTTGGATTTACACCAGATCGTGAAATCGGGAATGATTTGTTACGAGTCGAAGGTTTAACAAAAACTATTGATGGTGTAAAAGTTCTTGATAACATTAGCTTTATCGTCAATAAGGGTGATAAAATCGCTCTTGTCGGAACAAATGAGGCAGCTAAGACAGTGCTGTTTAAAATTCTAATGGGTGAAATGGAAGCTGATAGTGGTACCTTTAAATGGGGTATTACCACTTCACAGGCTTATTTCCCTAAGGATAACTCCGAGTATTTTGAGAACAGTGAATTAAACCTTGTCGATTGGCTTCGTCAGTTCTCACCTAAAGATGACAGCGAAAGCTTTTTAAGAGGATTTTTAGGTAGAATGCTTTTCTCTGGTGAAGAAGTCCTGAAAAAAGCAAGTGTTCTTTCCGGGGGAGAAAAAGTTCGCTGTATGCTTTCTAAAATGATGTTAAATGGTGCGAATGTCCTCCTTCTTGATGAACCAACTAACCATCTAGACTTAGAATCGATTACGGCTCTTAATAATGGTCTAATTAACTTTAAGGGCTCGTTGCTTTTTGCGTCCCATGACCATCAATTTATCCAAACAATCGCCAATCGAATTTTCGAACTAACGCCAAAAGGCTTAGTAGATAAGCAAATGAGCTATGATGAATACCTTGAAAATGATGATATTCAGAAGCAAGTTGCACAGATGTACCAATAAATAATTAGACGGCACCCACGGTCTGTAATGTGGGTGCCTGTTTTTTTAGCTTTTTTTCTGTTTTCTTCTTGATGATGGTTCAGTCCGTGAACCTGTTTCGGTTGTAGTTGTTCCCTGACCTTCTACTTGCGGGGAAGCCAACCCGATTGTCGATGGATCCTTTTTACGTTTTCCCATTTTTGTACACCTCCCCTATTAGTTTTTGGATGATTATAGCTACTTATTCCGAATAATTACGGTAAAGTTAGGCAAGATAATTTAGAGGAGGAGGTGTTTTGTATGGCAAAAATTGGTGTGGAACAATCTCTTGCACAAGTTCAACAGGCTTTACGTGAAAAAGGACATGATGTGATCGAATTAAAGCAAGAGTCGGATGCTCAGAATTGCGATTGCTGTGTGGTTACAGGACTAGATTCAAACGTAATGGGAATGCAGGATACCTATACAAAGGGCTCAGTTATTGACGCAAGCGGCCTGTCTGCTGACGAAGTATGTCAACAAGTCGAAAGTAGACTACAATAATCATCAGGTTATTTTTCAAAGACTAAAGGATTCACTTTAGTCTTTTTTTATTTCTCATCTTTAATGATTAATTCTATTTGATATAATGATTTATGAGTGAGCTTTGAAAGGACGTATTGTATGAAAAAAAAATGTTTAATCTGGTTTTTTATAATCACTATGGTGTTTCTTCCCGCATGTTCAACTAGTCTTTCTGAAAAGGATACTGATCAGACTAAGAAAAGTGAAATTACCATTTCGGCCGCTGTAAGCCTTGGCGATGCATTAAATGAAATTAAGTCTCAGTTTGAAAAAACAAATAAACAAATTACCCTATTGTACAATCTTGGGGGATCGGGTGCATTAAAGCAACAAATCATCCAAGGGGCTCCTGCAGATATATTTATCTCTGCTTCTAAAGATCAATTTGATGATTTATCAAAAAAGGGCTTAATTGCTGAACAGAAACAAAAAGATTTATTAAGTAATCAAATCGTATTAATTACAAATAAAATGAATCCAGCACCTTTAAATAGTTTTCAAGATTTGAAAAAAAGTGGAATAAATAAAATTGCTATCGGAACTCCAGAAACTGTACCAGCTGGAATGTATGCAAAACAAACTTTGCAGAATCTCGATATTTGGGACGGATTACAATCAAAAATAATTCAAACAAAAGATGTTCGGCAGGTTCTTACCTATGTAGAGACGAAAAGTGTCGATGCTGGAATAGTCTATCTGACAGATTTAAAGGTATCTGAAAAAGTAAAGGTTGTGGCAGTCGCTGCGGAACAATCTCATGATCGAATCATTTATTCTGCAGGTATAATCAAGTCATCTGAAAAGAAGAAAGAGGTCTCTCTATTTTATGATTATTTACAAACTCCTACGGCACGAGCGATATTTAAAAAATATGGTTTTAAAGTATTGGATTGATCTTTTTGATGCAAAGTGAATTCTGGTCCCCCATTATTTTATCGCTAAAGGTTGCGTCTATTTCTGTTACCTTAGTGTTTGTGTTTGGAATCTTATTTGCTAGATTACTATCAAAAGGACTCTTTAGGGGAAAAATGCTCATTGAAATTTTTCTTTTGCTTCCTATTGTATTGCCTCCTACAGTGATTGGATTTTTACTGATATTCTTTTTTGGTGGGAATAGTCCAGTTGGATCAATAATAAATAAACTATTTGATAGTTCCATTATGTTTACACCTTTTGCGGCAGTGATTGCCTCAACCATTGTTGCTTTTCCCTTAATGTACCAAACGGTAAAGATTGGTTTTCAATCTGTTGATAAGGGAATAGAAGAAGCAGCAAGAGTTGATGGTGCAAACGAACTGAATGTATTTTTACTTGTAACCCTGCCATTATCTACAAGATCAATTATTACGGGCCTTATCCTTAGTTTTGCAAGAGCACTAGGTGAATTCGGAGCAACCTTCATGTTCGCCGGCAATATTCCCGGAAAAACACAAACTGCTCCCACCGCAATTTATATTGCAATGGAATCTGGGAACATGAAATTAGCCTGGCTCCTTGTCATATCGATGATTATTATCTCATCCTTAATGTTACTTGCTACCAATGTAACACAAAAATAGCCATGAAAAGGTTTCATCCCTTCCATGGCTTTTATGATAAGATTAGTATTTTTTTATGAATTTCTTCCTTACACCTATAAAAATTCCCGCAAATGCGATGATAATGATCCCATATATCGCATTAAAATGGGAAACCTGTTGTTTCTTAACACTAATTTTATCGCTTTTTATTCTAACTTTCTCCGGAATTGGCTCTTTATATTTTAATGGTACTAACTGGACAACTTGTCCGTTATTATTTTTTATCGATAGTTTTCCCTCACTATTTACCTCTTTAGTAGCTCCATTAATAGCCTCTGTTACTAAGGTATCCATTTCAGGACAAAATTCTTTATTATCCTTTTTAAAAATCTCACCTTGCTTTAATATTGAATGCTGAAAGTTCTTAAAACCATAATCAAACAAACGGGCTGTATCATCATATTTCTCTCTTTGTTGTTCAGAATTTAAAACGACTGCTGTCAACCCTAATTTGGCATTTCTAGCTGTAGTAGCCAGAGTTTGTTTTGCCTCACTTGTATACCCTGTTTTGCCACCAGTTATTCCTGGATAAGCTAACTCTCCTTTAAGCATGCGGTGGTGGGTTAGGATATTCGTTTTCCAAGATTGCCCCTCCCATTTGAGGACTTTTGTTCCAAAGATGTCGGCAAAAATGGGATTCTTAATTGCATAATTAGTTATTATTGCTAAATCCATTGCTGTCGTATAGTGGTTTTTATCAAACAAACCGTTGGGATTGATAAAATGGGTGTTCTTGACGCCAATCGTTGATTTTAAATACGCATTCAAATGAACAGCAAACTGTTCGACACTTCCATCTAAATGTTCCGCAATTGCTACAGCTGCATCATTTCCGGAATTAATTAGCATGCCTTGGATCAATTTCTTTAAAGGGATCTTTTCCCCTTCATCTAAATATACCCTTGTTCCATCTTGTCTAACTGCATTACCACTAACAGTTACGATACTGTCCAAGTTTCCCTTTTCAATTGCATAGATTGCAGTTGCTATTTTCGTTAGACTTGCAGGGTACATTCTTTGATTGGCATTTTTCGCAAAGAGAATAGCACCTGTATCTGAATCTAACAGAACAGCCCCCTTACTTTTCAGTTCTATCGGACCATTTATTGCCGCAAAGGTGTTTAAATGGTTAGAACAAATAAGTAGGATAAAAATAATTAACGATATAAACTTTTTCAATAGATAACACCCAACTTTTACATTATTTCCTAATTAATATTACCAGATAGTTTTGCAAAATAATAGTTTCAAAATAGAAATTATAAATTAAAGTTCAATTATAGGAAAAAGAAAATCCGGCAGGTATCTCCCGCCGGTAATAGTTCTAATTTCTTTTTTTTGATATCAATAAAGTTATTTGAGCCATTATTAATGGTAATGACGATTTTCTACGATAAGCCAAGTATTTAGGCTCCCAAATGTTTGTATATTTCTGCTTGAATTTTCTCAGACCTTGGAAATGATAAATAAAGTGTCCGTGCAGGAAAATTTGCGCAGCAATTTTCTCGCCTAGAAAAGAAAACCTTGATAATCCTACATTCGCAAGTGGGGCCATCCCCATATTAAAGCGGCCGTACCCTTGTTCCTTTGCCCAATCAAATAAACAGAGGAAGAGATAATCAACAGTACCTGATGATACTTCGGGTCTAAATCTCATTAAATCAACAGATATCGTCTGATAGTCATCGTAAACATACATAATGCTCATAAAGCCAAGTGTTTGCATATTTTCATCTTTTAAAATGGCAATCGGCGCCTTATTTAAATATTTTTCATCAAAAAACCCCAAAGAAAAACCCTTCTCAGTTCGCCCTAGAAGCCACTCATTAGATATTTCTCTAAGTTCTTCCACCAGCCCTGGTGAAAATGGAGGGCCAACTACTTCAAAAGAATAGTTTGCTCGAGCAAATTTATTTCTTAATGTCCGTAAGCCCTTCATTTTGTTTCCTGAAAGGGAAAAATTCTTCAAATCAACAAAAGCCTCTTCACCCAATTTAAAAAAAGCAAAGCCATGGCCGTGGAGATACGGAAGCATATCGTCACTTACCTGATAAAAAACAGGAGTAAAACCATGTAAATCGGCTATTTCCTGAAATTCCTCAATTGCATTAGATAATTCGTTTTTTTCCCCAATCGGGTCGCCGAGAATAACTAACTTGTCTGCATATTGTTGATAGGATAATAAAACATTCTTTTTACTGTTCCAAAAGATTAATTTGTCATGTAAAAAAATTAAATGGGAAAGTACCTTTCCTTGATACTTGGTTAAATGAGCAATAATTTCTTTATCTCGACCATTGGACCTCTCCAATGACCACTTTTTAGGCAAGCTTATTAAATAGCCAAACATAAGTATTAATAAAGCAATGACAAGTCCTATAACAGCACTTGTAAATAAATCCCGATAATCGACAATTACATAAGGCAAAAGCTTGGAAGGGATTTCTATTTTTGAGATCGGCAGGTTTGCATACCCTATTAAGAGATACATTGCAGTAATCATTAGAATAATCGTAATATCAAAGATCGTTTTTCCCCATGTCAGTACATAACTCTCACGATAAAATTGACCTTTTGACATCCTCAGTAAAAGGGCGACGATAATTAAAAATATCGCTTCCTCATAATCAATCCCTTTAAAAATAGAGAATAGTGCCGCTAGAATTAGAGCGAACATTGTCAACTCATACGCTCTCTTCACACTATATTCAATTCCTCGAGATAATCCTAGTAACAAAAACCCTGCAGCCACAGATAATTGGTGTGATACGTTAATGATTGGAAACGATAAAAGCTCCTGGGCTACCTTTAGTCTGGACATAATTCCAGGGATACTTGCAGATAAAAGCAAGATTAAACCTGATAAAAAAACAAGCATCGTTAACAAGACATGACTAAATCCTTGGACAACAGCTTTAGGGAGATCATTCCAGGTTTGGTTCCATTTTTCCCAATAAAGCTTAACAAAGAATACAAGGCTTAAAAGGAATGGTAAAAAATAATACCCAATCCGATAAAATAAAAGCAAAACAAGCACTTTTTCTTCGGGAATAAATAACTCTTGCATCCCCCAAATAAACACTAAATCAAAGGACCCTAGCCCTCCTGGAATCATACTAATGATGCCTGCACAAGCAGCTACAATATAAACAGGAAATAGACTGTCTGCAGTAATTGAAATCCCTAAAATCCTGCATAAGATCAAAATTGCAAAAAATACCGCGAGCCATTCGATAATTGAAACCAAGATAAGCTTCAAAGTAATATTTGTACTTAATAGTGACTGACTGCCCTTATTTGACTTAATCATATGGATGATTATAAACAGCGGTAAGTATAAACCGACCCCTAGAACTGCAAAATAGAGCCATCTTGTATCAACAAACAGTGGAAAATTTCGATGTTTTATTATAACGATCCATGATAAAACTGATACCCCTGTTAAATAAAATAAGGATACAGAAGCAATAACCCCCAAAAGCCTTCGCTTGTCCTGTTCGAGCTTATGAAAGAAGTACGTCCTTAACATTCCCCCTATTAATCCACCGAAACCGATTAAATTTGAAAAGGAATTTGCAATGAATGATTGTTCCAAAAGATCCCGAATTGGGACTTTCAATTTTAATATCCTGACTAATATCACATCATATAGCAACATTGGTAAAACAGCGACAAAGGTGATTGCTATTATTAATAGAAGAAGCCCGATATTAAGCTGATTTAGTTCATCCTTCAGTAACTGCATATTTAAGTTTTGGGTAAATTTTTTTATTTCAATAATTGCAAAGATTAACAGTAACAACGGGAAAATAAATTTAGCGATTTTTAAAATCTTTTCTTTTCGAATCCCCAACAAGCTAACCACCTAATTTTTCAGCTAATTCAACCTAGTCTCCGCAAGTGTTCTTTTAATTCCTGATTTTACTATAAACTTTTCTATAGGAAAAACAAAGAAATATTTCCTCACATTGCTGGGTATTAATACTCATTGTAGACATTTTATTAAATGTTCAACCATCGATAGAGGACCAAGAGTAAAGAGATTTATTTATCAAAAAGAGTACAAAAATAATAAAAAATAGACAAGTTTACTCACCTAATAGGCATATGAATAAGGTAGGACAAATATACGAGGGGGTACCAAATGAAATTTGTAGTATTTAAAAAGGAAACACTACTATTTTTTGCAGCTATTGGTGTTGTACTTGTTTCGCTATCGGCATGGTTCATGTTAAAAGCTGGAGATACAACTGTCTTTAATCAGCAAGGAAAAGCAAATATCCGTGAAATTCATATGGTCACTGCGGAATTCAGTACAAAAATGAAAAACGGAAAAGAAATGGAGGCTTACCGCTGGGATCCTGGTACAGTTTTCTTAGAAAAAGACGAAAAAGTAAGGTTATTTATTAATGGGATTAACGGTGAAGAGCATCCTTTTTATATAGAAGGAACAAAAATAAAAGGGATAGTGAAAAAAGGAGAAGAAACCATTGTTCCGCTCCAGTTTGAAAAAGAGGGAACCTATCGATTGATTTGTGAGGTTCATTCAGACCGGTCACAAAATGGCCCAATGATTGCCTATATTGTGGTAGATTAACGCAGGAGATCTTTCTCCTGCTTTTTTTATTCCAATTGTAGTTCTGTTTTAATAATTAATACCATTGACACCTTGTTATTATTGGATTTTTTTATATAACAGTTTGTCTGTTGTCCTTAATAATTATAGTACAGTTTTTATTTTTTAATCTAAATGTCAGAAAGAATCTGCCTAGAATAATGAAAAATATCCCTTTAAATCAGACTTCACAAAACCTTAACAATTAGTTACTAATATGCGTACCTTTTTTCACAATATATCTGTTATACTCTATTCATATTGTAAATACAAAAACTGTTATATAGATTTTATAAAAAATATGAGGTGAAATATGATGGAACAATGGAATGGATTTACCAAAGGTGCATGGTCAAAAGAAGTTAACGTTCGCGATTTTATCCTAAAAAACTTTACTCCTTTTGAAGGAGATGACTCTTTCTTAGCAGGTCCAACTGAAGCAACCACTAAACTTTGGGATCAAGTAATGGAATTAACAAAGCAAGAGCGTGAAAATGGCGGAGTATTGGATATGGACACAGAAACCGTTTCTACTATTACTTCTCATGGTCCTGGATATCTTAATGAAGATCTTGAAAAAATAGTTGGTGTACAAACTGATAAACCTTTTAATCGTTCTATGCAGCCATTTGGCGGCATTCGCATGGCGAAAGCAGCTTGTGAGGCTTATGGTTACGAATTAAATCCTGAAATTGAAAAAATCTTTACTGAGTTCCGTAAAACTCACAACCAAGGTGTCTTCGATGTCTATACCGATGAAATGATGCTTGCACGTAAAGCAGCAATTATTACTGGACTTCCTGATGCATATGGCCGCGGTCGTATTATCGGTGATTACCGTAGGGTTGCCCTTTATGGTGTTGATTTCTTAATCCAAGAAAAGCACAAGGATCAAAAGAACACAAGCAAAGTAATGACTGAAGATAACATGCGTCTTCGCGAGGAACTCGCTGAACAAATTCGTGCATTAAAAGAACTGAAGGAAATGGCAAACAGCTATGGATTTGATATCAGCCAGCCTGCTAAAAATGCTGCTGAAGCATTCCAGTTTGTGTATTTTGGTTACTTAGCAGCAATCAAGGAACAAAATGGTGCTGCGATGAGCCTTGGTCGTGTATCAACGTTCTTAGATATTTACGTAGAAAGAGACATACAAAACGGTACATTAACTGAAGAAGCTGTACAAGAAATTGTTGACCATTTTATTATGAAACTTCGTCTCGTTAAATTTGCACGGACACCAGATTATAATGAATTATTCAGCGGTGACCCTACATGGGTAACTGAGTCAATTGGCGGTATGGCAAATGATGGTCGTTCTCTTGTAACGAAGAACGCCTTCCGTTTCCTTCATACCTTAGATAATTTAGGTGCCGCACCAGAACCAAACTTAACGGTTTTATGGTCACCGCAGTTACCTGAGAACTTTAAAAAGTATTGTGCAAAAATGTCAATCAAAACTAGCTCCATTCAATATGAAAACGATGATATTATGCGTCCAGAATATGGCGATGACTATGGAATTGCCTGCTGTGTATCCGCTATGGAAATTGGTAAGCAAATGCAATTCTTCGGTGCTCGTGCAAACCTAGCAAAAGCACTTCTTTACTCCATTAACGGCGGCGTTGATGAAAAATTAAAAATCCAAGTTGGACCACAATATCAGCCAATTACTTCTGAAGTATTAAATTATGAAGAAGTCATGCAAAAATTTGATCTTATGATGGAATGGCTTGCTGGTCTTTATATTAACACGTTAAATGTAATTCACTATATGCATGATAAGTACAGCTATGAAAGAATTGAAATGGCGTTGCATGACACCAAAATCCTTCGTACGATGGCAACTGGTATTGCTGGTCTTTCCGTTGTTGCAGATTCACTTAGTGCCATTAAATATGGTGAAGTTAAGGTAATCCGTGATGAAAATGGTCTTGCGGTTGATTTTGAAACGAATGGAGACTTCCCTAAATACGGAAACAACGATGACCGTGTTGATGCGATTGCTGTTGAAGTTCTTAAAACCTTTATGAAAAAGCTTCGCAAGCACCAGACTTACCGTGACTCAGTTCATACACTTTCAATCTTGACGATTACATCAAATGTGGTATATGGTAAGAAAACTGGTAACACACCTGATGGCCGTCGTATGGGAGAACCATTTGCACCAGGTGCTAACCCAATGCATGGACGTGACACAAAAGGAACATTAGCTTCCCTTTCTTCTGTTGCAAAACTTCCTTACAACTATGCAATGGATGGAATTTCAAATACCTTCTCAATCGTGCCTAAAGCTTTAGGTAAAGAAGAAGAAAGCCAAGTGCGCAACCTAGTATCCATCCTAGATGGATATGCTATCAAATCAGGTCATCACTTAAATGTTAACGTCTTTAATAGAGAAACATTAATTGATGCAATGGAACACCCAGAGCTTTATCCACAATTAACAATCCGTGTATCTGGTTATGCAGTAAACTTTATTAAATTAACAAAAGAACAGCAATTAGACGTTATTAATCGTACTTTCCACGAATCATTATAAAGCGGATGCGCCGCTGGACGCTGGATTCAGAGAACTAGATCAATACCAGGAGCCCTTTTTATCGGGCTCCTATTAAATTAAAGGGGGATCATCACCTTGAACGGAAATATTCATTCAATCGAAACATTAGGGACAGTCGACGGACCAGGGATCCGATATGTAATTTTTACACAAGGCTGTCTATTAAGGTGCCAGTTTTGCCATAATGCTGATACTTGGGAAATCGGCAGCGGCAAAGAAATGGCTGTTTCCGATATCATGGATGATCTAATGTCTTACCTCCCCTTCATTCAATCGTCAGGTGGCGGTATTACAGTAAGCGGTGGAGAACCACTGTTGCAAATTCCTTTCTTAATAGAATTGTTTAAGGAATGCAAAAAGAAAGGGATTCATACTACCATCGATTCTTCTGGTGGCTGTTTCTCCCATTCTAAGCTTTTTATTGAACAGCTTGAAGAACTCTTACAGTATACTGACTTAATCCTTCTCGATTTGAAGCATATTAACCGAAAAAAACATATCCAGTTAACTGGCATGGCCAATGATCATATTCTTGAATTTGCAACATTTTTATCAGACCATCAAGTTCCGGTTTGGGTACGCCATGTGCTTGTCCCTACGGTTACGGATGATCCTGAAGATCTGGAAAAACTCGGTGAATTTATCGGAACGCTTAAAAATGTCCAAAAGATTGAAATCCTGCCGTATCACAAGCTCGGTGTATATAAGTGGGAAGCTCTTGGACTTGAATATCAACTAAACTCTGTCGAACCACCTACTGAGGAAAAAGTCGAGTTCGCTTATAAATTGATTACAGTACACTGGAAGGCACCGATTGAACACTGATTCACTTCTGAATCAGTGTTTTTTTTAAGAACTTATTAGTCCAATTAGTAATGTCTTCAAAATATGGTATAATCGCAATTATAAAATTGATTCTTTACCCTATCTACTATATACTCATATCATTGACAATTAAGTGAGGTGATAATTTTTGTTTCAATTGCTTATAGATATTTCAGATATCAATGCCCTAAACGCTCTTTACGTCAGTATTTATTTAGGAATTACTTTAAAATTCTTATGGGCTTGGAGTGTGGAATATTCTTTTCTTGGCTCCTTATCTAATCAAGCAAGAACAGAAATTATTCACCCATTGGCTTTTTACCGAAAGAAAAGTTGTTTAAATGGAAGCTATATTCTGAAAAGAATTGTTATATATTTTCGTAGAAAAGAATATTCTCAGGATGATACTGAAGAGCCTATTTCCTTCCTCTATACTTAACAATTTATTTACAACATTCTAGGAGGAAATATGAAAACAAAACGATCTTCACTACTATTATTCTCACTGCTTGGCTTAATAACATTATTGCTATCGGCTTGTTCATCTCAAACACAAAAAGGAACTAACAATACTGGATTTTTTCAACATTATGTTGTCAATCCTTTTTCTGTATCTATCCATTCCGTTGCTGAATTCTTTAACGGAAACTATGGTTTGGCCATAATTATTGTTACAATAGTTATCAGACTAGCGTTAATGCCGTTAATGCTCAGACAGTATAAAAATCAAATGGGTATGAAGGAAAAGATGGATGTATTAAAACCCGAAATGGACGTTATTCAAGCAAAGATGAAAACTGAAAAGGATCCTAAGAAAAAGCAAGAACTACAAGCGGAAATGATGGGCCTTTATAAAAAGCATGGGGTAAATCCATTAAATATGGGCTGTTTGCCATTGCTCATTCAAATGCCTATTCTAACTGGCTTCTATTATGCGATTCGCGGTTCTGAAGAAATTAAAACCCATGAGTTTTTATGGTTTAGTCTCGGAAATCCAGACATTATTATCACGATCATTGCCGGGGTTATTTACTACTTCCAGTTTAAAGTTTCCCAGTCCAATATGCCGACAGCACAGCAAGATCAAATGAAATACATGGGATTACTGTCTCCATTAATGATTGTCATGTTTTCTTTTAATGCACCAGCAGCCCTGCCTCTTTATTGGGTAGTTGGCGGTACATTCCTAATTGTACAAACTATGATTAGCAAAAGTCTTTATCAGATAAATAAAACACCCAAAGTCCAGGTCAAACAAAAATAATCAGATTGTAAAAAAGAAGCATCCTTTGATGCTTCTTTTTTTAGATCCAGCTTCCTACCAATAGCCCACAAAAAGCAAGAATGATTCCTATCGTGAAACTGCTTAACAAATAGCTGTAATAAAGCTTTTTCTTTTTTTCCTTTTTAAGTTTTACCGATTCAAGCATTAATGTCGAAAAAGTCGTAAATGACCCCATAAATCCAATACCTATTAAGGAATATAATGAACCTTTTACATCCAGCCCGAGGAGTAACCCCAATAAAAAAGCACCAATTAAATTGACTGTTAGGGTAGCTGAGGGAAAGCCTGTTTTATTTTGGTTTCTGCTAATCGCAAAGCGGCTAATCGCTCCAAAAAAACCACCAATTGAAACAAATATAATCTCAATCATATAACTTTCCTCGATTTTTTTGCTTGTTCACTTAGTAACATTCCTGTCTTAACCAAAAATAGACCTCCAAATAAACTAACATTTAAATAAAGTAAGCCAAATATGTATTTTCCTGTTTCGAGTAAATGAACCGTTTCAAAGCAAAAAGTTGAAAAGGTAGTATACGAACCAATGACACCAGTGGTAAGTGCGGTAAACAAATAGGGATGAAGCTTATTGGAACTAACAAAATGATTTGTCATAAAACCCAATAGAAAGGAACCTGTTAAATTTATTAAAAGGGTTCCTATTGGAAATTCTTTCCCCCATATCACTACAGCAAAAACTGATAATAAATAGCGGAGCAAACTTCCAACGACACCGCCCAATCCAACTAAGAAATAAATCATAGCACACACCCCTAAACATTTTCCTTTTTATTATTATCAACTTTGAACGGTTAGGATAGTTTTTTACAAAAATGGCAACCTAATTGTAGTACTTTGACAAAGGAGTGTTAATACAACATGAGAATCAGCTTTCTCGTCATTGCCACCCTCGTTTCGAGTCTTTATTTAACAGGTTGTGCAAAGAATAATATCGATGATGATATAGCAACCCGTCAACGAAATACAAATGAAATAACTAGAGTGAATTTTAATAACCCTAATCAGGTCGGACCAGCTATTTCAAGTGCAGATACTAGTGATCCGGAATTAGATCGCAACAGAAATTATAACACTATTACCAATGGACGTAATAATAAACATGTTGGAAGCAATCAATCCAATACAAGAGTAGCGGACACAGCTGCTGATAAAGTAATCAACTTAACTGAAGTAGACAACGCAACTGTCATTATAAACGATAATAATGCTTATGTTGCGGCTAAATTGGACGTTTCATCTCGTAATGAATTGACTTCAGCTATTAAAGAAAAGATTGCTCGAGCAGTTAAATCTGTTGATCGGAACATTGACAATGTTTATATTTCTGTTAACCCTGATTTTTATGATCGAATGAATGCTTATTCAAGAGATATTCGAAATGGAAGACCGGTTTCAGGTTTTATCGATGAGTTTTCCGATACCATCCGCAGAGTGTTTCCTAATGCGAAGTAATATAAAGTGGGACGGGAAGTAAAATGCCTGGCAAATTGACCAGGCATCTTACTCTTCACTGCAGTTTCAATTTAAGCTCAGTTCTTACATTGTCCCATTCATGACAAAGGATACTAAAAAAGACCGTGTCCCTAGTGTATCCATCGGAAATAATCCGATCTTTTCGTAATATTCCTTCCTTTACTGCTCCAATTCTAGCAATAGCTTGCTGGGACCTTTCATTTCGAGAGTCTGTTTTTAATTGAATACGCGTGAGGTTCCAATTTTCAAAGGCATACCTTAATAACAGGAATTTACATTCTGTATTTACCTTTGTCCGCCATACATCTGGGTGATACCATGTCGAACCAATTTCAGCACTTTTATGTCGAGGGGATATGTCTAAGAATCGGGTGCTGCCAATCACTTGATTTTCGTTATTTACAACGGTGAAAGTGTATTCTGATCCATTTTCTCTAGCTTTCAATGCTGCTTTAATCATTTGTTCCATTTCATTTTTCGATCGAACCTTGGTCGCCATATACGTCCAAATTTCATCTGGTTTGGCCGCTTCCCATAAGCCCTCTAAATGGTCCATACTGATTGGAATCAAATTTACATTTTCCCCTTGTAACGAAAAAAGGTTGTTCCACAATTTATCCATTATTTAATATCTCCCCTTTATTTGCCGTATCTTTACCACTTTTTCCATATGAAAAGACTGCGGGCTATGCTCCACAGTCCTGTTTATCTATACATCTTGGAAATATTCCTTGTAGAAGCCGCCTACTTTTCCAGTATTGTCAATAATGTAATAAAATTCTTCAGTCTCATTTTTCACATCATAGACTTTCCCAGCCGTTAAGGCGTTATTGACAAGGTATTTTTTTGCATCCGTGTGAACGCATTTTATTTTTTTTACTGTTTCACGATCACGCCATGATAGATGAATCATTGTTGCCACCGTTCCTTTCGATCAATGTCCAATTTCTAGTATAATCAATCGGGCCGGTTCTGTGCAACCATATCATGCGTCAATTCCAAAAGTATTAGTTTTTTATTTTCACCAATTCTAATATAATCTGATATTAATTTAAGAAATTTGAACTTTTTTCAAATTTTATTAATTTTGGGTTCTCAAAAAGACTGAAAACCATTACAATTATAAAAACTGAATATTCAATCCATTTACCAAGGAGGCATTCATAAAAAATGAAAATTATGAGTAATGAGCAATTGGTTGTTTCGTATCGGGATGCATTAAAGTCTGACAAAGAAAAAGAATGGATTAAGATCTTAAAGGATGAAATCAAACGGCGTGGTTTAAAACCATTTAAAAATCGTTAGCATAAACCCCATGAAAAAACCGCTGAAAGGATTCAGCGGTTTTTCAATAATAAAATTATCTTCATTTAACTTACAGCATGTATTTATTCAAGATCTCGATTGGAAATAATCTAAATTAAAGTTGGTTATTTAACTCTCTAATAGGCCGAAAGCCAAACCCCTTAAGTTTTGAAGCAATTTTGTCTGCTGCATCAACAGGGTGTTCTGCAGATATTTCAAAGAATTCCCCTTCATACTCTTGTTTTGCATGGTCATAGCGTGGATCATAATAATGTTCAAGTAAAATTCGAATCATATCAGGATAATTACGATCTGTTAACGTTTGGATGAGTGATTTTTTAATGTCTGGATCTTTAACACGTCTTAACACCTTTTCAATACCATCAGAAATCTTTTCGAAATACCAGGGTTCTTCCTTGTATGGCTGCACATACTCGGCGACAAGATGCTTTACCCGTTGATTAATGGGGGTATTGAGATTGATGTTAATACCTTGCATTCTTTTATCCATTAATTCTTCAGTTTGAACAGCTTTTCCAATTCTTTTGCTTTCCGCTTCAACCAGAAAATAATCAGCATCTTTTATTTCTTGAAGACCTTTAAATAGAAGGGAGTCAAATGTTTTTTGGTTATGACCGTCACCAAGACCAATCGTTCCAAATATCGAACCGCGATGTCCCGCCATCTCTTCAAGGTCTAAGATTGGATATCCCTTCTTTTTCAATATCTTTAATACCTCTGTTTTACCAACACCGGTCAGTCCGTGGAGGACGACTGCTTTGTTAGGAAGCATTGTAGGCAATTGTTCAAGAATATAGTGGCGGTATGCTTTATAACCGCCTACGAGTCGCCAAGAATAAATTCCGGCAAACTCTAAAAATGTAACCACTGCCTTACTTCGCATTCCACCACGCCAGCAATGGATAATAAGTTCCGTATCGTCTGAAACGCATTTTTTTATTGTTTGAAGGAGTTCAGGAATTTTAGGCGCGACAATTTCCATTGCCTTCCATTTCGCAATCGCCGCCCCTTCTTGTTTGTAAATGGTTCCGATTATTTGTCGTTCCTCATTTGTAAATAAGGGAACATTAATTGCTCCCGGAATTGCGCCATCTTTAAACTCGATCGGTGAGCGTATATCAATGATAACTGGGTTCTTTGTCGTAAAAAGTTCTTCAACCGTCATTTCCTTCATATCATCTACGCTCCTTGTAAAAGTAATATTATCTGAAAAATAACATATCTAATGAAAACCAAACAAAACTTCCACAACGGGAAGTTTCAGATAAGTAAACATCATGGGAATTTATTTTCTTAATAAAGTATAAACACCATTATACAGGAAATATCACTAGCTATCAAGAAGCTGGGAATTACTGCTTGTTGTCAATATTTTTTCTACTAGTGAAATGGTGTACCTGTTAAATTTTCTACGGCATGACAAAACTTATTCCAATTTCCCGGAAAGCTCTCGGTTCCTTCACTCTCATAGACTTTACCTTTTGTTATAAGCTTAATAGACCAGTATTTTCCTTCAATAATTATTCCGTCTTCACTTCGATAGGTTGGCTTCCATTCCCAGATATTTAAACTATACAATTCTCTTTTAAATTCCTCGAGGTCCCCAGGAACATCAGCTTGAAAATCTGAAAAGGGCTGATAATTCTCTTTATTTCTCCATATCAAAGCAGCAAACCGATTTTTAACGAAATGAACTCGGACTTGATAAGATATCCCTCCAAAGCCTTCGAGAGATGCTATTAATGAAACTGGATATTTTTCTGGATGGATAGAAATTCTTCCGCCGTTAACTCGAAATAAATCCCTTTTCCTTTTAACAATAGACCTAATATGTGCAGGTAGGATTGGTTTTTCGCGATTTGTAACAAGAACCTGATTTACCTCATTGCAAATTGCCGGAATCGGTAATGGTCCTTTTTCTTCTAAAATAGAAAGTATCGTTTCATAAACCCTCATAATCCCTCATCCTTAATTAATGCTGTTTAGTTTAACCGCTTAAACACAGTTGTTTCAAAAAACAATTCCGTAAACTAAATTATATTGATTATAGAGGATTCACGCAGTAACAAATGACACAAACTATTAAAAAGTCTACTCTCACAATCGAGAGTAGACTTTTTACCTATACGATCTTTGATTTTGGTTTGAAGACTGACATCAACTTTTCCATCTCGGACAAATTTTGACTGTTAAATAAATCGACAATTTTACTGCCGACAATAACTCCATCACAGTATTTTGTTAGGTCCGTTATTTGTTCTTTATTTGATATGCCGAAGCCAGCCAAGACGGGAATCGGACTTACATCTTTTACAGATTTTAAAAATTGATTCAATTCCGAATCATATTCATTTCTTGCCCCTGTAATCCCCTTAATTGTAACCGTGTATAAAAATCCCTTGCCCTTGCTTGAAATCGTTTTGATCCGCTCCATTGGTGTTGTCAGCGTTACGAGTCGAATCAACTCAATTTCTGCTTCCTCAAGATGTGGCGTAATGATTTCCTCTTCTTCTATTGGCAAATCGGGAATAATACACCCATCCACACCAGCCATACGAATATCTCGGACAAATTCCTCTATTCCATAGGAATAAATGGGATTTAAGTAGGTCATGAGGAGGATTGGAACTGACACATCCTTTCGCGCTTTTCCTAGTTCTGCAATAATCCCCTTTAAGGTTGTTCCATTTTCAAGCGCCCTAATTCCAGCTCGTTGAATGGTTGGTCCATCTGCCACAGGGTCTGAAAACGGAACCCCAACTTCAATCGCAGTTGCACCAAATTTCTCCAACAGTGTTAGACGTTCAACCAAACATTCCAGCCCACCATCCCCGGCCATTATGTAGGGAACAAAAGCTTTTGTATTATTTTCTTTTAAAGCCGTAAAAGTTTTTTCAAAACGGTTCATTTCTTATCTCTCCTCTCTCAGCCGTGTTTTCACGGTATCCACATCTTTATCTCCGCGTCCTGATAGGCAAACAACAATCTTTTTTGTTTCATCCATTTTTGCAGCTAGTTTTACTGCAAAGGCAATTGCATGGGCACTCTCTAATGCGGGGATGATCCCTTCAAGCTTCGATAAGAGCTGAAATGCGTCTAGCGCTTCTTTATCGGTAATCGATTGATATGATGCTCGACCAATGTCATGCAAATAGCTGTGTTCCGGTCCTACGCCTGGATAATCAAGACCTGCCGAAATGGAATGGGCTTCTTGAACTTGACCATCTTGATCTTGTAATAGATACATTAGTGCGCCATGTAGTACACCTGGACTTCCCTTTGTTAAGGAAGCCGCATGATACTCTGTATCTACACCCTGTCCAGCAGCTTCCACGCCATAAAGACTAACCATCTCATCCTCGATAAATGGATGGAACATCCCCATCGCATTGCTCCCGCCGCCAATACAGGCAACCACTGCATCCGGAAGCGCCCCTTCGCTTAATTGGAATTGTTGTTTTGTTTCTTTGCCAATAACACTTTGAAAATCTCTGACCATTTGCGGAAATGGATGTGGTCCCATTACAGATCCTAATAGATAGTGGGTATCATCTACATTTTCAACCCAGTATCTTAAGGCTTCGTTTACGGCATCTTTTAATGTTGCACTACCAGATGTAACACTGACGACCTTTGCACCCAGCAATTCCATTCGAAAAACATTTAATGCCTGCCTTTTGATGTCCTCCTCACCCATAAACACGATACAATCAAGATTTAATAAGGCACAAACGGTTGCCGTTGCTACACCATGCTGACCTGCACCGGTTTCAGCTACAATTTTTTTCTTTCCCATACGTACCGCTAGTAGTGCCTGCCCAATCGCATTGTTAATTTTATGGGCGCCAGTATGGTTTAAATCTTCTCTTTTCAGAAAAATCTTAGCCCCGCCCGCGTGTTTCGTCAGGTTATCTGCATAATACAATGGGGTTTCTCTCCCCACATAGTCTTTTAACAATTTTCGAATTTCCGCTTGAAAGGAAGGATCCTTTTTGGCGCTTTCATAGGCTTCACCAAGTTCAATTACTGCTTTCATTAATGTTTCCGGGACAAATCTTCCCCCGAAAATGCCGAAGTGGCCTTTCTCATTTGGCAATGTATATGTGTTCATTCCCTTTACCTCCCTACAGGTGTGCTTTTGGCTATTTCAATAAATGTTTGAATCTTACTTAAATCCTTTTTCCCATCGGTTTCTACCCCTGAGCTAACATCCACCATATATGGCCTAATAATTTTTATCGCTTCTTCAACATTGTCTGCATGCAACCCGCCAGCTAGGATGACTTTTTGGCTATTAATCAAGTGAGGATTGACCTCATTCCAATTAAACACCGTTCCATTTCCGCCTCTGTATTTTCCTTTGGGACTGTCGAGTAAAATAAAGTCACTTGGAAAATCAGCCAATGCTTCTAAGCTTTCATTTCCTTGAAAACTGATTGACTTAATGACAGGCAAGGAAAGCGATTCACTGAATGATGCTGTTTCATCTCCGTGTAACTGGATATGTGTCAGGCCCACAGCGGCAGCGATTCTTTCGATATCTGCTTTTGTTTCATTAACAAAAACACCGATCTTAAACACCTCTTTAGGTATCTTAGCAATTATCTCACGTGCTTTCTCAATCGAGATCCTGCGCTTACTTTCTGCAAAAACAAACCCAATAGCATCAGCACCATATTGAGCCGCCGCAACCCCTGTTTCAACATCAGTAATTCCACAAATTTTTACTTTCATCTATTTACACCTTCATTAAGCGGCAAGCGAAAGTCTATAAAGGATTGTTTCACATTTGCACTTTTCATTAATGCTTCTCCCACTAAAATCCCATTCGCTCCTGCATTTCTAACACGTGCAACATCCTCTTGGTGATGGATCCCGCTTTCACTAATGAGATACGCACCAGTGCTTTTTACAATGGAAGCTAATGTCTCTGTCACCTCAAGTGAAACATGAAAGGTTTTTAAGTCGCGATTATTTACTCCAATCAGCTTTGCACCTGTCTTAAGTGCACTCTCCAATTCCTTCTGATTATGAACCTCCACCAGTACCTCCAAGCCTAAGTTCTTAGCATATTGAAGGAGTTCAACCAATCTCTGATCGTCTAATGCAGCTACAATCAGTAAAATGATATCCGCCCCATTGGAAGAAGCAAGATTTATTTGCAATTCATCAATGATAAAGTCTTTACAGAGAATCGGCAGATTTACCTTGCTCCGAACAGCTCTTAAATCGGAGAAAGAGCCCTTAAAAAAGGTTTGGTCTGTTAGTACAGAAATAGCAGAAGCTCCATATTCTTCATATAACCCCGCCTGATAGGAAGGCTCAATCATGTTATTAATGATTCCTTTTGAAGGAGATGCTCGCTTAAATTCAGATATAATCGATATTTGTTCTGCTGTTTTCAGTTTTTGAATTAAAGATCTTTTCGGCTGATTTGTACCTTCGAATAGTTGGTTTCCCTCTCGAAGGAAGAGAACTTCTTTTTTCTTTTGGTCAATGATTTTATCTAAGATTGTTGCCACTTATATCGCCTCTTTCTGACCCGCTGCTTGAGATTTTTCAATCAAAGTAGTTAATTTTTCATAAGCAGCACCAGAGTCAATGATTTCTTTCGCAACATTGATCCCATCCTGAATGGAGTTTGCCTTACCTGCTGTATAAATTCCTAGTCCGGAATTAAGTAAAACCGTATCACGGTAAGCACCCTTTTCCCCTTTTAACACATTGATTAATATTTCAGCATTTTCCTTAGAGTCTCCACCCTTAATACAGCTGTTATCATATTGTGGGAGATTGACTTCTTCTGGGAGAAATGATTGATTAGCAATTTTCCCATCCTCTAAAATAGTTAAATAATTTTCCCCCTGAAGTGAAGCTTCATCCATGAAACCTGCGCCATTAATAACAATAGCCCGCTTGCGTCCTAACTTCAAAAGAACTTCAGCAAACACATTCAATAAATCTCTCCGATACACACCCAACAATTGATAGTCCAACTCAATCGGATTGGTAAGTGGTCCGATAAAGTTAAAAATGGTTGGTATCTTCAATTGTTTTCGAACTGTCATGACTTTCTTTAACTTTGGATGAACGTTTGGGGCGAATAAGAAGGATAATCCTATTTCCTGAAGAATTTCTTCTGTTCTTTCTGCGGAAAGATTTAAATGGATTCCTAAGTATTCCAGCACGTCCGCACTACCCGTTTTGCTCGAAACACTTCGATTGCCATGCTTGGCAACAGGAATTCCAGCACCAGCAATAACAAAAGCAGACGTAGTACTCACATTAAAACTGGAGGATCCGTCCCCTCCTGTTCCACAATTATCAAGAACGCCTGAAATTTTCTCATTAAATTTCAGCGTATTTGCCTTCATTGCTTTTACAATCCCCGTAATTTCTTCAACTGTTTCTCCTTTAGATTTCAATCCCATTAAAAAGGCAGCAATTTCAGATTCGGAAACCTCCTCACCCAAAATGAAATGCACGGCTTCTTTCATCTGGTTTTCAGAAAATGATTCACGTTTAGCTAATTGGAGTAAATAATTCTTCACTTTTATTCATCCTCTCTATCTCATATAAAAAGTTTTTTAGGATTTGTTTACCTGATGGAGTACCAATCGACTCCGGATGAAACTGAAGACCGAAAACGGGATATTGACGATGTTTTATGGCCATGATTTCCTGGTCATCATCAGAATGTGCAATACACTCAAGTTCCTCCGGAATACTACTCTTCTCAATAATTAATGAATGATAGCGCATCACTTCTAATGGGTTGGGAAGACCGTTAAATAATCCATCGCTCCGATGTGAAATCAATGATGTTTTACCATGTTTGATAAGGGCTGCTCTTTGAATCTCCCCACCGAAAGCTGCACCAATGGCTTGATGGCCGAGACAGATTCCTAAAATAGGGATTTTATTATAAAATGTTTGAATCAATTCGATACAAATTCCTGCATCCTCTGGCTTCCCTGGTCCTGGGGAAAGAATAATGGCTTTAGGATTTAAATCTCTGATTTGGTCCATGCTTAATTGGTTATTTCGTAAAACCGTAATTTGTTCACCTAATTCCCCTAGATACTGATAAAGGTTGAATGTGAACGAGTCAAAATTATCAATCAGTAAAATCATTTCTCACCCTCCAAGAAAGAATTAAGTTTATTTATTGTCTCTTGATATTCGGACTCTGGATTTGAGTCATAAACGATACCAGCCCCTGCCTGAATATATGCTGAACCCTCTTTTAAAATCATAGTTCGGATGGCAAGGGCAAAATCCATATTTCCGTCTGCTGATAAATAACCAACAGCCCCTGAATATAACCCTCGTTTTGATTTTTCCAAGGAGTTAATAATCTCCATAGCCCGAACCTTCGGGGCTCCTGAAACAGTCCCAGCGGGCAGACAGGCCGCGAGGGCATCTATTGCTGTTTTATCAGCATTTAAATGCCCGCTTACTTCAGAGACAAGATGCATCACATGCCGGTATTTTTCTACCGCCATATACTTATCTACTTGAACGGAACCAAAATTGCAGATCTTGCCGAGATCATTTCTGCCAAGGTCAACAAGCATCTTATGCTCAGCAAGTTCTTTTTCATCATTTTTTAATTCTTTTTCAATCAACAAATCTTCATCGTTTGTTTTTCCCCGTCTTTTGGTCCCTGCAATTGGGTTTGAAATAACTGTGTTGGCTCTTGTTTTAATTAAACTTTCAGGGGATGATCCAATAACGGTATAAGCATCAAAATCAATATAAAACATATAAGGAGTAGGATTATTCGCACGATGTTTACGATAAAGCGATAATGGTTCTCCGTTAAATGTTGATTTCATTCGTCTCGAAAGGACTACTTGAAATATATCACCTGCTAAAATATGCTCCTTCGCCATTTCTACATTTTTGATAAAGGCTTCTTTGTTTGTTTCGGATTCAAACCCTGAGAAATAAAATGGCTCCTCTGCTGGGTAGAAGGTAGGCTGTTTTAGCTCCTCTATCCTTTGATTGATTCTTTTTTCAATTAAAGCGGTATCGCTCTCCTTGACTAAAGGGCAACCACAAATCAAGACCTTGTCTTCAAGATGATCAAAGATAATAACTTCTTCATAAAACATTAAGTGTACATCCGGCATTTCCATTCCGTTTGAATATTCATCTCCAATTACTTCATATTGTCTGATAATGTCATACCCCACGTACCCGACCGCGCCTCCAATAAACGGAAAGGGAAACTCTTCAAAACCCATGGGTGGTATAAGTTTTTTTAATACTTCGAGAGGGTTGCCTTTTAAAACTTTCTTGTCTCCATTCCGCTGAATAATCTCATTATTATCTCCCCTTGAAATAAGTTCGAAAGCTGGGTCTGCACCAATAAATGAATATCGCCCAGAGTCATTGTACTTATGAGAACTTTCCAATAGGAACTTCTTTTTCCCGCTAATTTTTTGTAATATGGAGATGGGTGTAAGCGTGTCTCCTTCGATCTCGTTTATGAAATAACCACTTTTAATTTTCATATTTCGACTCCTTTCAAATAAGAAAAGCGCAAGCGCCTGTTAAGCGGCGTATGGACTGGAGCACTTTGACTGAGATAAAGGAAACACGGAGAGCGTTAGCGATCCGATGTTGACTTATCGTAGCGAAAAGGGCGAAGTACACTAGCCGCTAGGCGCTGAAGCTAGACAGTAATCTAAGTTCAAATTTTTATACTTTTTATTTTAAATAAAAAAAAATCGTCCTCTATATGCGCAATTAATTACGCATATAGAGGACGATTCTATGGTCGTGGTGCCACCTCCATTTGAAGCAGTGGATAAAACCTGCTTCCTCTTCAGATACGGAACAATCCGTTCGATATCCTATCCTTTTAACGGTGGAGTTCCGTGCATCCCTACTCTTACTTCAAGATGCCTCTCACAAGTCCATTCCACAAATTCTTTCTTATCGGGCTCCCACCTACCCCGACTCTCTTGGAAGAAATAAATTAGTGTACTCCTCTTGCTCAACGAGTTAATTATTTAACTTTCGTGTTGTTTGACTTTATCCTACGCAAATTCCAAGTGAAAGTCAAGTGAAAGATTTAGAAAATTTCAAATTAATTCTTTTCCATTTAAAGGATGCCTTAACTAGGGTTTTTTGCTGTGATTAAGCGAATAGTAATAATAGCAAATCATGAAGGCGGGATTGAAGATTAATGGAACATATTGAACATTTAAGCCAAAATCCAAAAGCTGTGAAAAAGAAACAATCTGCAGCCGGACAAAAGCGGTCCAATGAGATATCTAATCAAAAGTGGGCAATCATCTCACTGTCTTCCATTCCTTTAGTCATGACATTGGGAAATTCAATGTTAATACCAGTTCTACCTTCAATGGAAAAAAAATTATCAATTTCATCTTTTCAAACAAGTATGATAATTACTGTTTATTCGATTGTCGCCATTTTTTTAATACCTGTCGCAGGATACCTATCAGATCATATTGGTCGAAAAAAGGTCATTATCCCCAGTCTCATCATTGCCGGTATTGGCGGTCTAATTTCAGGATTTGCCTCATGGAAACTTGATGATGCCTATTGGATTATTTTAGCTGGCAGAGCACTGCAAGGGGTCGGAGCAGCAGGGGCGGCTCCTATTGTCATGCCATTGGTTGGTGATATGTTTAATAACGAAGATGATGTTAGTTGTTGTTTGGGTCTCATTGAAACATCCAATACGTTTGGGAAAGTATTAAGTCCTATTTTAGGGGCTTTTCTAGCGGGATTCATATGGTTTTTGCCGTTTTTTTCATTCCCTGTATTTTGTGCCATTTCCGTGGTAATGATCATATTTCTGGTCAAATGTCCAAAAACAACCGAGAAACCAATTCCTTTCAAAGAGTTTTTCATCAACGTGAAAAAAACCTTTACTGAAAAGGGCCGTTGGCTATACGGTATCTTTTTTATTGGTGGAATACTCATGCTAGTCCTTTTTGGGATTTTATTTTATCTTTCGGAAATTTTTGAAAAAGAATACAACATTAAGGATATTAAAAAGGGATTTTTTCTTGCATTACCACTAGGAGCACTTTGTCTATCCTCGTTTATAAGCGGTAAGGTGATTAAGAAAAATAAAATATTGATGAAATGGATCACGTTTGCTGGAATTGTCGCAACAGCCGTATCCATTGGTGCACTATGGTTTTCGATTAAGCTTTGGTACATGATTACCATGTTTCTTATTAGCGGAATTGGAATCGGTGCAGGCCTTCCATGTCTAGACGCTTTAATTACCGAAGGCGTTGAAAAAGAAGAAAGAGGAACCATTTCATCAATTTATAGTTCAATGAGGTTTATTGGAGTTGCTGCTGGACCTCCGATTATTGCATTGTTATTAAAGCATGCGATCCATTGGATTTTTATCCTCTTAGGCAGTCTAAGTATCATTGCTGCACTTGTCGCATTAATGGCCATAAAACCCAATGCACAAGGACAAAAGAGCTGAGGAATCCCTCAGCTCTTTCATTTTGTAATTATTTCACTGGTTTTTTTAAGAAACCGATTAATAGTGCTGATACAACTGATCCAACTAAAATAGCTAGTGCGTAAAGAAGGGCTCCATTTTCAACCAATGGGACTACAAATATTCCACCGTGTGGTGCGCGGAGACCAATTCCGAACGACATTGACAGTGCACCTGCGATAGCTGAACCAGCCATAACGGAAGGAATGACACGCAATGGGTCAGCTGCAGCAAAAGGGATCGCCCCTTCGGTAATGAAGGATAATCCCATTACATAACATGCTTTACCAGCATCTCTGTCTTGGTCATTAAATTTATTTTTGAAGAATGTCGTTGCAAGAGCAATTGCTAGCGGCGGTACCATACCTGCAGCCATAATCGCTGCCATTGGCTCATAAACACCACTCGCTAATAAACCTGTTCCAAATACATAGGCAGCCTTGTTAACTGGCCCCCCCATATCAAACGACATCATAAGACCTAGCACAATACCTAATAAAACTGCATTACCTGTCCCAAGACCTGTCAACCAATCAGCAATTGTTCCATTTAACCATGCAACTGGTTTATTCACTACATAAAGCATGATGAATCCTGTGATGGCAATTCCAAAAAGAGGGTACAGTAAGATACTCTTAATACCTTCTAAAGATCTAGGCAGTCCGGCAAATACTTTTTTCAGAAGAAGGACAACATAACCTGCGAGAAAACCAGCAACTAAACCGCCAAGGAAGCCTGCTCCGCCACTTGCCGCCATCATACCGCCAACCATACCTGGAGCAAAACCTGGACGATCTGCAATACTTAGAGCAATAAACCCTGCTAAAACAGGAACAATGAGTCCAAATGCGTTTCCGCCGCCAATCGTCATTAATGCTTCTGAGATCTGGTTATAGGATGGATCATCAGGCTTAAATGAGTTATAACCAAACATAAAGCAAATCGCAATAAGAATTCCACCGCCGACAACAAATGGAAGCATATTAGAAACACCATTCATTAGGTGCTTATAAAAGCCTGTACGTGACCCTTTTTGATCAGATCCCTTTTCACTTTGTCCGCCATTTCCTCGAAAAATAGGTGCATCCTGCTTTAGCGCTTTGTCAATTAATTGTTCTGGGCGACGAATTCCTTCTGCTACTGCTGCTTGGATGACATGCTTGCCGTTGAATCGTTCCATTTCCACATTGATATCTGCAGCAATAATGACTGCTGTTGCATTTTCAATTTCTTCCTTGGTCAAAATATTTTTTGCGCCGCCAGAACCATTGGTTTCAACCTTTATATCTACACCCATTTCAGATGCTTTTGCTTTTAAGGAGTCGGCGGCCATATAGGTATGTGCAATACCAGTTGGACATCCTGTAACAGCAACAATTGAATTCTTTTTACTTATTGTAACTGTTTCTTGTTTTTCCTCTTTATCATTTCGGTTAATGGTGTCAATGATTTCTTCAGGAGTGGTTGCCTTTAGAAGATCGTATCGAACTTCCGCTTTCATTAACAAACCAGAGAGTCGAGCTAATGCTTCTAAATGTGTATTATTCGCACCATCTGGAGCAGCAATCATAAAAAATAGATGTGCCGGTTTACCGTCCAATGATTCATAATTAACACCTGCAGCTGATTTACCAAAGACAATAGCGGCTTCTTTCACTACTTTTGTTTTAGCATGCGGGATTGCGATCCCATCCCCAATTCCAGTTGTACTTTGCTCTTCACGCTTTAGAATCGCTGCTTTAAATTCATCACGGTCGGATATTTTCCCCGCATTAAAAAGTACATCAACCAGCTGATTAATCGTGGCTTCTTTTTCATTGCCTTCAATATTTAATAGAATCGTATTCTTTGATAACAATTCAGTAATTTTCATGGTTTTCTCTCCCTTAACGAATCTCTTTTATATGAACTTGTGGAAGGAGTTCTTCTACTTTTTCCTTGGTACATAAACCTAGTGAAAAGGCTGTTGCACTTCCTGACGCTACACTGTAACGAAAAGCTTCTTCAATATTTCTGGTCCGCACATAGGTAGCCAGGAAACCTGCGACCATTGAGTCCCCAGCACCAACTGAATTTTTCACTTCCCCTTTTGGAACCTCCGCCAAAAGTGTTTTTCCGTTAGTAATCAGGATCGCTCCAGCACCTGCAAGCGAAACTATAACATTTTTTGCCCCCATTTCCACGAGCTTTTTGCCATATGGGATGACTTCAGCAGGGCTTGTAATGGTGGTATCAAATAATTCCCCAAGTTCATGATGATTCGGTTTGATTAAAAATGGCTGATAAGCAAGAACCTTTTTTAATAAATCACCTTCAGCATCAACAACAAATTCTGCTCCACTTTCACTGCAAATTTTCACTAATTCCTCATAGGTTGTTTTAGGTAAGCTAGAAGGGATACTTCCAGCTAGGACTAATAGATCATCTGCTCCTAATTGGTGAATTTTTTGTTTAAGAAGTTTGAAGTTTTGTTCTGAAATATTTGGACCCTTGGCATTAATTTCTGACTCTTGACCGGTTTTAAGCTTTATATTGATTCGAGTATCTTCATCAACCTGAACAAAGTCTGTATCAATTTTTTCATCATGAAGATATCGCTCAATATAAGCACCAGTAAATCCACCAATAAATCCAAGTGCCTTACTTTTGGTACCAAATTGGTTTAATACCGTTGAGACATTTATCCCTTTTCCACCAGGAAACTTCGCCTCATTTACAGTTCGATTTAATTCTCCTAGCTCAAAGCTCTCTAATTTGACTATATAGTCCACTGAAGGGTTTAAAGTTAATGTGTATATCATGATGTCACTACCTTTATTGTTGTTCTATTTACATATTGCTTCTGTGTTTCGTCATCTACATCATTAGTGATAATAGTTGCTTCATGGATATCAACAATTTTGGCAAACGAGATTTCAGAAAACTTTGTATTATCTGCTAAAACATAGTTCTCTCTTGAAAGAGAAATTGCTTTTTGCTTCACCATTGCTTCCTCCTGGTCTGGAGTTGTAAATCCAAATTGTGGATGGATGCCATTAACACCTATGAAACATTTATCAAAACGGTAGAGGTCTAAACCGGCTAATGCTCCCCTTCCGATGAAAGCATTTGTATTCGGCTTCGCCAAACCGCCAATTAAATAAGTCGAAATGCCTTTATCTAATAATGGCTTTAAATGCATTAATCCATTCGTGACAACAACGATCTCCTTTAATGGCAGGAATTCAATCATTTCAATCACAGTGGACCCAGCATCAAGATAAATACAATCACCTTCCTCCACTAAATTCGCTGCAAATTGAGCAACCAATCGTTTTTCTTGAAGGTTTTTGGAGGATTTCTCAATCATACTTGGCTCTTGAAGTTTCCCCTGTAATCTTGAGGCACCTCCATGGATCCTCTTAAGAAATTTTTGGTCTTCTAGCAAAGAGAGGTCTCTGCGAATTGTTGACTCCGAAGACTCGGTTAACTCCATAATTTCATTAATTTTAATAACATTCTTATCTTTTAACAATTGTAGTATGATTCGATGACGTTCTGGTGTTAACAAGTCATCACCACCTATTTTTTTATTCTTCTTAAGTACATAATACTGAAAACGATTGCAAAAATCAATCATTTTCTTTCAAAATCATTCATAAATTGAATGATTTTGAACGTTATTTGAATTTTTCTACAATACATAATATATCAACTTAAAAAACAAAACTTTTCTGCTCTATAATATTTATGTATCATTTTGAAATATTGCTGGTGTGGTTTAATGGTAGAATGTCAGCTTCCCAAGCTGACGGCGGGGGTTCGAATCTCATCTTCTCCTCCATACATATTCTTTCAAAAAACTCGATGTTTTATCGTGTTTATATTAATATAAAAACCGCCAGAAATAATTTCTGGCGGTTTTTGCATGTTCCTTATTGATAAGGACTTAACCATTCAGGGTCCCTATTAATACATAGAGGACATTTTTCCCTTGCAAACTGAAAGGTAGAAAAGGACTGCCCACAATCTATGCATTTTTTTGTATGAAGAGGTTCGCCTGTATCCCTTATTTTCTTTATTTCTGGTATTATTTGAATTGCATTTTCTAAACAAATATTGGAACAATCTGTACAGTTTACACACTTTTCGCTTTTAATTTGTAAAAATGAGTCTTTTAAACTAAACACTTTTTGCAACATAATGAAAGGTCGGGATCATATAACATGTTTCGGTAATTTCTCCCCCTGACACATGCCCTAAGTGGCGGTGTTGATAAATCGCCGTTTTCTTGCGTATCAGTACTTACCCGAACGACCATTCCATCCTTGACATGGGCTTTAATGACACAGCGACCTCCACAATTATTAATACTGCATGTTGAAACAATTTTCTCAGTACCTTTGGCACTCACTGTTTTTGTCTCTTCTTTACGATCAATGAGCATCTTTGTTCCAATTCCTCCGGCAAGAACAGGAATTCCAATTGCCCCGGACCATTTCAAAAAAGTTCGCCGCTGCATTTTATTGGATAAAAGATCCTTCAAATTATTCTTATCTGACATCGGGTAATGCCTCCTTTACTTCTTGTAAAGTAGTCAAATCAAAAGTTAATAAGTCTTCGAGAAGCATGGCTGCCCCCAGGTATAACTGGCTATTTGTATGTTCAATAATTCGTTTACAAAAATAGGGAACCCATATGGTTAAATGTTTTTCAAGAAAGTGTATCTGACGTGAAATTAATTCAACAATTCTATCAGTCATAGTTTCTTGTAAACTTAAATCGGCAAGAAAAAGCATAAATTCCAATTCGAGTAAAAGGTGATCATCAGGCTCATTATTCTCGTTTTTATATTGTAGTCCAAAGAGATGGTATTGCTCCCTGATTTGATAGTTCCATTCCTCAAATAGCAATTGCTCTCTGCTCCGATAATAAGACTCCCACGGTGGCGCTACCAGCTGCCCTGGTCCAATAAAAAGGCGTTGATATTCTTCATACTCCCTGTTGATTTGCTCATCCGTCATGTGGTCAAAAAAGTTCCAAAGTATTTTTCCACCATCATGAATTTCTTCTAATTCCCGTAAGTTACCATTGTTTCGTATTTCAAATAATAACTCGCCATTAGAAGGCACCAAAAATAGCAAATGGAGGAGCTGATAATATTTTTTCCTTGATAAGAAAAATGGCTGTAACTGAATATGTATTCGCACTGTCGTTGTTGTCATCTATTCTCCCTCCTTGATTGTGAAACATTTCACATGTTTATTTATAACCTGTCGCCCACTTTTCCTATAGCACATTTGTTTTTTACAGTTATATCTTACCTTATTCCTGCAATATAATAATCCCATTTATGGAATAATTCACATTTATTTCAAAATGGTTTGAAATTATTATGTAAAATTAACACTATTCGAGAAAAATATTAATAACAATGCTACTTCTAGTTTTTCTTGTTGATTTAAATATGTGTATAATAATTAGGATGAATAATTTGAAGAGGATGATACACTTGAACATTACTGGACACTCAGTTGAAAAATTGGAAGATCCATTCGGTTTATTATCAGGTGACCGATATGAGTTTTTCTTAGATCTTGATGTAGATGAAGAGGATGAGCTTTATTCGGATAAAGGGATTGGCCTAAGGGCCATTTTCGTCAGCGACGAAAATGGTGACAAAATAACCAACTTTTATCTTTATGAACAAGGGAGCGAAAAGGTGCTTGACTTTGATCTAGAAGAAGATGAAGAAGAACTGGTCCTTGCCTATTGTAAAGATAACGCAAAAGAATAATAAAAAGGCAGGGAGAAATGAAACCTCCCTGCTGACAATTTGATCACATAAAATTCTTACTATGATTGTGAATTACTTGCAATTCTTTAGTACTTTCAGTCATTTCACTTTTGCAGATCGGACATAGTGGCACATCAGTGCTTTTAAAATTGTCGCGAATCCAGCATTTACAAGTCTCTGAACTACATACCCAAATTTTAGTTTCTTCTAATTTGATTTCCTCATCATTTTTTCTACCAAACGCCAAAACGATCACCCCTTGTAATTAGTGCATGACTGTTTTTAAATACTTAGTTTGCTAGCTAAATAATATGGAAAATATCAAATACATCATTTAGCAGTATCCTGTTGACTTTTAAACTATTCTAATTGTGTATAAATCATATATATAAAAGGTGATGCTTAATCATGGTGCATCACCTTTTTTTAAAAGAATTAAACTGTTTGAACGTTAGAAGCTTGTGGTCCGCGAGCGCCTTCAACGATTTCAAAAGAAACTGATTGGCCCTCTTCTAAAGTTTTGAAGCCTTCTGATTGGATAGCTGAGAAGTGTACGAATACATCTTGACCGCCTTCAGCTTCAATAAATCCAAATCCTTTTTCTGCATTAAACCATTTAACTTTACCGTTGTTCATGGAAAAACCCCCAAAATATAGTTCACTTTTAATTTATCCTACATTTAAAAAAATAAAAAAGACGCACTAACACGTTTGGGCAATAGACATCACCCACTTTTTCGTGCAGTTACGACTACTTAAACCAATAAATATTTAACTAACTTAAAAGCGTACCTTTATTTTAACTCATTTCGGCTATTCAGTCAACAAAATTTCAAAAACTAGGAAATTCAGTGAATATATATCAGTTAAAAATATAATAGTTTCCTATCACTCACCAGCAATCAGATTTTTTACGTTGCGGTGAATTGTATTCCAAGAGCAATGAACCCCAAATTGAGTTCATAGCTCTTTATTGAAATTATCTTGTAAAAATATTTCCATGAAATTGACAGTAAATTTCTGTAGATCCGCTTCCATGCCAATGTAATCAAGAGTATTAACCGGTTCTTTATCAGGTTTTGGCCGGAAATCTGCAATACTTTTGCCTTTGGCATTACCAAATTCCTCTACTCTTACTCTTCTCGGGATATATTTTACGAAATCCGGTTCCGTTAATGCCATTAACGGGACCACATCATGTAGTGGTGCACCCTTAATTCCCGGCACATTCTTCTGATAGGCTTTATAGTAATAATCAAAGGCTGGTTTTAATAATGGTTTAAAGGGTGTCGGGCTGTTTTTGCTAAGGAAGTCAATAATATCAGGAGTTATGATTGCTTTATTTGTTATGTTTAAAGGAAAAAGATGAATATTATGAGCTTTTTCCATAACGGTATCTGCCGCAATTGGATCCACATAAAAATTCGCCTCAGCTTCAGCAGAAATATTTCCAGGGACCAAAAAAGCCCCTCCCATAATATAAAATGAGTTTACTCCCTTTAATGCGTCATTCCCATATAAGATAAACATCAATGCTAACTCAGTCAATCTTCCGACAGAAACAATCACAAGGTTTCCTTTATATTGAGTAACAATTTCAAGAATTTTGTTAATATCATAAACTTTTACATTCTGGATCGTATCTGGAGGCTTGATTGGTCCTAATCCCTCTTTGCCATGTATCTCTGGGTAAAACACTATTGATTCACCTGATATTGGTCCTGCTGCACCCGCTATGATTGGAATATCTGCTCTCCCACCTAAAGTTAACAGGTAAGCTGTATTCTTAACCGATTTTTCTTTCGGTGTATTTCCATAACCACTGACAATACCAACTAGGTTTATTTTCGGATTAAGTAAGGCATACATGATCGCAAACGAATCATCGATACCAGGATCAGCAATCATGAGCACATTATAAGCCATAGCCTCTCCTCCATTTTTCCAATTTTCTATATTTATTAAAATTATGCAAAGAAAATGGTTGAAAGAACATGAATAACCGACCCGAGAGAATTCGAATCGGTCGTTAGCAAATTTCTTAGATTATGCTTCCTTTTTGATTCTTGTTGCTGCTTTCTTTCTAGGAGCTGCGGCTTTTTTGGGTTTTGTGCGATCAATTGATGCCTGTAATGCTGCCATTAAGTCAGTGACATTTGACGCTACTTCCTTCGTTGCCGCTGATACAGTTTCTTGTCCACTTCTTTTAGACTCAATCAATTCCAACAATGCAGTCCGGTATTCATCAGTGTATTTTTCCGGCTCAAAATCTGTTGTTAATTGATCAATCAGTAAGATAGCAGTGTCTAATTCTCTTTTCGTCACTTTGTCTTCTGAAGGTACACTAGGTACATCACCGGCTTTACGAACTTCATCAGGATAATGAATTGTTTCCATGACTAAGACATTTTCATATACACGTATAACGGCTAATTGCTCCTTTGATCGAATGATGATTTTGGCAAGTCCAACTTTTTGAGACTCCATCAAGGCCTTTCGAAGCAAGGAATAGGCTTTTCCGCCCCCCTCACTGGGAGACATATAGTAGCTTCTATCATAATAGATCGGATCAATTTGTTCCATTTTTACAAAATCAATAATTTCGACCGCTTTCTCTTCGTTTTCTTTTCTTAACTTTTCGAGTTCTTCATTATCAAGAACAACAAATTTCCCTTTTGTATATTCATATGCCTTAACGATATCCTCCGGCTTCACTTCTTCTTCACAAACAGAACAAACCTTTTCATATTTAATCGGGGCATGACATTTGTTATGCAGGGTTCGAAGCTTTATATCTTTATCTTCTGTCGCCGTATGGAGCTTGATTGGAATGTTTACAAGTCCAAAGCTAATACTGCCCTTCCACATCGTATGCATCGTTTAATTCTCCAATCTTTTTGTTATTATTGTACGTCACCAAAACAATCACATTCCTAAAAACATATGGAAAAGGATGAATTCGACGATAATTAAACAAAATAAACTAAAAAAGAAGGGAGTTTTTAAGATGAAACCGATGCTGCCAAGTCTTACATTTGATCTACCAGTTCATCCTGATTGGTTCTATGAAGTTAAATATGATGGATTTCGCGCTATTTTGGAATGGGATTCACAAGGAATTAAACTGACCAGCAGAAACGGAAAGTCACTTCTCTCCCAATTTCCAGAAATAAAGGAATTTTTGTTAAAACATGAAAAACAATTCAAACCCTACATACCTCTTCAATTAGATGGGGAGCTCGTTTCATTAGAAAACACGCATAAAGCTAATTTCTCAATGATTCAAGTCCGAGGCCGATTAAAATCGGAACGAAAAATTAACGAACAAGCTAGCAAGTCTCCATGCCGCTTGATGGTATTTGATGTGCTTGTGATGACCGGAAAAGCATTACATTCCCTTGTTTTCCATAAACGGAAGAAGGAACTCATCAAACTGTTTCAAAAAATCGGATTGGAATTGGAGGCTGACCCCTATGATGAACAATTACTTCAGCTTGTCCAGGCTCATGATGATTTTGATTTGTTATGGGAAAAGGTTGTTTTAAATGATGGGGAAGGAATTATTGCTAAACACAAGAATAGTCTGTGGGAAGAAGGAAAACGTTCCTTACAATGGTTGAAATATAAAAATTGGAAATATGTAAGCTGTTTTATTAATGCTTATGATAAAACAAATGGTTATTTTTACGTAAGTGTCTATAAGGAAAATAAGATCCATCCTATCGGCCAGGTACTTTTCGGCTTTAAACCGGAGGAAAAACAAGCTTTGCAACAGACAATTAAACAAAATATGCTCCGTGAAGATGCACAAATGATTATTGTTGAACCTGCCATTTGTATAGAAGTAAAATATTTAGAACTCTATGAAAATCAGCTGCGTGAGCCCCATTTTGATCGGTTTCGCTTTGATTTAGAACCATCCCTATGTACATACGATCGTTTTATTTTCGCACAAAAGAACCTGCCAGAAGACTTAGATATTACCCATCCTGATAAACCTCTTTGGGAAAAACTTTCCATACGGAAAGCCGATTATATCCTGTACTTACGAGAAATATCACCGTATATGCTGCCATTATTAAAAGACCGCTTATTAACAGTCATCCGCTTTCCACACGGGATGTTCGGAGAAGCATTTTATCAAAAAAACTGTCCAGATTATGCTCCTGAATTTGTGCAGACACATTCAGCCGAGGGGATTGACTATATTCTTTGCAATAATCTAAAAACACTCGTTTGGCTTGGTAACCAATTAGCGATTGAGTTCCACGTGCCATTTCAAACCATTCATAGCAAGGGACCCAGTGAAATTGTCTTTGATTTAGACCCGCCTTCCATCGGCCACTTTCAATTGGCGATAAAAGCAGCACTTCTAATCAAAGAAGTCCTCGATCAATTAAATTTAATAGGTTTCATAAAAACCTCTGGGAACAAGGGGCTGCAAATTTACATCCCGCTACCCGAAAATGAATATTCTTACGATGATACCAGGTTATTTACAAGCTTTGTCGCTGAGTATTTAATTTCCAAGGATCCTGACTCCTTCACGATTGAGAGGATGAAAAAAAAGCGGGGGAACAGGCTATACGTTGACTATGTGCAACATAGCGAAGGAAAAACGATTGTTGCACCCTATTCGATGCGAGGAAACGAACATGCAGGTGTTGCCACCCCCCTTTATTGGGAGGAAGTAAATGAAAAGCTCGAGCTAGTATCGTTTAACATGGAAAATGCGATCAAGCGAGTTCGCCAGCAAGGTGATCCCTTTTCAAATTACTTTCAAACAAAATCAATCCAGGCGTTTGCACCTGTCTTAGAGATCCTAAAAAAAGGTACCAAAAAAGGATAGGAGAGCCCTATCCTTTTATTCGGTCTTCGAGATACCTTTTTGCTTCTGATTGTAACTTCTCATAAGAAGTCTGTTCCATCAATTCCGTTTTCGAAGTGACAGTAAACGCTCCTTGCTCGAGATCAACATTGACTGTCGCATTATAAAGATAGGTAGCATTTCCGATCAAGTCAATTGTGTATTTCCCCTCGCTTTCGTGGACTACACACTGGACTCTTCCACCATTATTATAAACATTAACAACTTTTTCGAACTCATTTAATTCTTGTAAACAAGTGACTAGCGTGGAGGCAGACATTGCAGTACCACAGGCATTCGTAAAACCAACACCACGTTCAAAGGTTCTAACATAAATTGAACCAGGTTGCAAGTGTTTAACAAAACTTACATTGACGCCGTCAGGAAACAAATCATTGGGACCATTCACCTTTTCACTAAGTTGTTTTTGGAGGTCACCTTTGAGTTGTTCCGCTTCAACAATGGCGATTAAATGCGGATTCGGTACTGCAAGAGCTGTGAACTTTAAATCCCCTGAAAGTTTTTCAATTCTTTCATTATAAAGAGTTGGTTTATTTAAATTTAATGGAAGAGCTTTTAATTCAAACAGGACCGGTGAAATTTCCACTTGGTAGGTGTTGATATCTTGTAAAAGGTCGTTTTGTTTGCTTACCTTCAGATTTGCTTTCATCGTTTCAATCACAGCGCTATTTCGCCCTTGATGTTCGCAAACATATCTAGCCACAAGACGAAGTCCATTTCCACACATTGAAGCTTCCGACCCGTCAGAGTTAAATACACGCATTCTACCATCTGCATTTTCGCTTTGCATAACGAAAAGAATCCCATCAGCACCTAAATCGGATTGACGGTTACACAATAACTTCGCGAGGTCCGCTCGTTCACTTTCCGTAAAAGCATATCCATTCGATTTTTCGTCGATTATTAGAAAGTCATTTCCCGAACCATGGCCTTTAATTAAATTGATTTGCATCGTAAAACCCCCACAAAATTGATAAACATGTTTTATTTATCATATCACTCAATGTTCATGAGGGAAACTGTCGATACTTCTATCTTTCGATAAAATATTCGTTAACTATAAATGACATTCGGAGAAGCTTGTCCTCCTCTGATAAAGTCTCCCTTAGTGAAAGGACTGGTGTATTAGGTTCTGGAAACAGTGGACTCCATTCAACCGGCATCCATCCCCTGCGAAGCCGTCCGTCCGGAAGGTCATTTTTGTTTATTACTTGCTCATCCATAAAAGTATATGACCCTTCTACAGCACCTATAAACCTGCCTTTCGAATCTAGTAATTCCTTCTTATTTGTTCTCCAATCTAGTTTCCTTTTTTCAAAGCAGCCTAAATAATGCCTTTTATGGTCAAATACCTCAATCTTTTTGCCATTAACCTTAAAATATCCGATGGCATCGTTATCTAAATTATAGAGAGCATAAATTTTCGTAATCCTAAGCTTCTTTAAGCCCTGGTTATGAAACCTTTTAATCATCCCTGCTAGATGCCCGTCAGGAAAATAGAGTAGAAGGCGTGGGGAGTTTGTGTTCAGAAATAAGACAAGTAAATGTCGTGTTTCAAATAAAGACTCCCCAATGCGCTTTGAATTTGCCATATTTCTGTCAATGGATATCGACTGCCTTATTCTAAAAAGATAGATTTGAAAACAAATCAAGCTATAAATCAGGAAAGGTATAGTTAATATCATTATTTCTTTGTTTTTAATAATAGAAAGATTGCCAGCAACTATCATAACAGCTGGAATCAGAGCAGCAATACTACCATTTAAGTTCAAATGAGCCGTATCCCGGTAATATTCATTTATTTTCATCTAGAAAACTCCTTATCAATTCCTCTAGTCTTAGTTTATTTACTATTCGTCTAAAAAATGATAGGAGATTTCGATTATAGAACAAAAAAGAAGGGACTAGTTGGTCCCTTCTCTTAATCCTTAATATAGTTAATTATCGAAGACATTGCCGACCTCGCATCCTTGTAGCCTTGATTGTATAGTTCTTCTAATCTTTGCGGGTTCCGTTCCATTCTACCGACCTTCAATGGCTGTGTGGGGCGGATAATCAAAACATTTCCTTTTTTCTCTTCCTTTTCTAGGTATTCGACTGTTTCATTATAAATTTCGTATCGGTTTCTGAGTGACTGTTGCAAACCCTTATATTCTGGATACTTACGATCAACAAGAAAATGAAATTTCGATGGCTTTTTCAAATAACCTTGATTTCTGGTTAAGATGACAATATTTTTTAAAAATCCATCCTGCTGTGCTTTCTTGATTGGGATAGGGTCGCTAATACCACCATCAAGTAATATTTTATCTTTAAAACGTACTTCAGGTGCAATAAACGGTAACGAACTGGAGGCACGCAACACAGTTAAAAGGTCATTTCCGTATTCTTGTTTTTTAAAATAAACAGGTTCTCCTGTGTGACAATCGGTCGTTCCAACGACAAATTCAGAAGGACTATTATAAAATATATCATAATGATATGGAACATGTTTATTTGGAATTTCATCAAAAATAAAATCCATGCCAAAAAATTGCCGATTTCGAAAATAATTTCTCCATGAAATGTATCTTGGGTCAGAAGCATATTCAATCGTAACGGTTTTATTTCTCCCTTTTTGCTCCGACAAATAAGAGGCAGCATTACATGCACCTGCAGAAACCCCTATTACATAAGGAAAAAATAACTGAGATTCTAAAAAGTATTCAAGGATGCCAGCAGTATACACCCCACGCATTCCTCCACCTTCTAGTACCAAACCGACTTGATTTTCCATGTTGCTTCTCCCTTTCATTGATAACATTAACCGTGATAGTTAATTGTCATTATAGTCCTTCTCTATTCATTTACAAAATGATATGACTTTGTTAAGAGGCTAGCTCTTGGATAAATAAGAAACAGGTAGTCCGCCTGTTTGGTTTCTTCTAAATAACTTTATTTTACATTTGGCCCAAAAAATCCTTTAAAACCCGACAATTTTTTTTGCCGGGTCCATTTCTCAAGATTATTTAATTAGCCTAAAAATTAACGGAAATCGATATTCATTTCCTTCAAAGGCTTTGATTGCTGCAATAATGGTGAATACAAAGAGCATTACGCCTAATATCGCTAGTGCTACAAAACCAATTAAGATGAGTGTTAATAATCCGCTAACAAAAAAGTAAACTGTATAGGAAATCAAAAAGTTAAAGTATTCCCTGCCGTGATAATCAATGAATGATGACTCATCCTTTTTTATTAACCAGATAACTAGCGGTGCGATTACTGGGAAAAATATACTTAACACATAAATACCAGCAGCAAACAACCTTTCATCTTGATTAACCATTTTCTATTCCCCCATTGGAATATATTTTTTACATTCATTAATATTTACGCCAATGGTTTTAAAAGGTTTCGTATCATTGAAAAAATTTATAGGATCAAACTTCTCCCTAGGCACGTAAATTGGTAAAATTAATAAAATAACTATTATCAACGTGCAGAAAGGTTTTATTATGACAAAAATACTTTTAAAAAACGCAACGGTATATCCAATTTCATCAGAACCAATCCATCACTGTGATGTCCTAATTGAAGCAGGGAAAATTAAAAAATTAGGCAAAAATTTAACGACAGACTTAAAAGTAGAAATAATCGATTGTGAGGATTTATTTCTTTTACCGGGCTTTATTGATGTTCATACTCACTTAGGTCTTTATGATGAAGGAACTGGCTGGGCTGGGAATGATGCAAATGAAACAGTCGAAGCCCTCACGCCCCATATTCGGGCAATTGATGGTGTTTATCCATTGGACCCAGCGTTCTCTGATGCCGTCAAAAGCGGCATTACAACTGTCCATGTCATGCCGGGAAGCGCCAACGTCATTGGCGGTACAACTTCAGTCATTAAAACTACTGGTAAAAATATAAAAAAAATGATTATCCAAGAAGTTTCAGGCTTAAAAATAGCCTTAGGGGAAAATCCAAAAAGAATTCATAGCCATGGGAATAATGATTCCATTACACGGATGGGGATTATGGGGATGCTAAGAGAAGCCTTCTACAAAGCCATCCATGCGGATAATCCCGAGGAGCCTAGAATTACTCCTATCGTGAAGGCCTTAAAAAGAGAAATTCCCGTAAGAATTCATGCTCATCGTGCGGACGATATTATTTCAGCGCTTCGTTTTGCAGAAGAGTTTAATCTGGATTTACGTATTGAGCACTGTACTGAAGGGCATTTAATAGCCAGTGAATTATCTGGAATGGGTTTAAAGGTTTCTGTAGGACCTACATTGACACGAAGGTCCAAGGTAGAATTAAAAAATAAAACATGGAAAACCTATCAAGAACTGACGAATCATGGTGTTGAAGTATCAATTATTACCGACCATCCTTATACACCAATTCAATACTTAAATATTTGTGCGAGCCTTGCTGTTCGAGAAGGATTATCCGAGAAAAAAGCACTAGAAGGAATCACCATATTACCAGCCAAAAATTTAAAAATAGACAATACCGTCGGAAGTATCGAAGAGGGTAAGGACGCAGATTTAGTGCTTTGGAGCCATCACCCATTCCATTACTTAGCAAAGCCAAAGTGGACGATGATTGGCGGTGAAATGATCTATCAATAAAGATAGATTAATGTTGAAAATTGGTAAAAAATATTATCGAAAAATACACAAAAAACCTATTTATTTTTTGGCTTTTTTCTTGTATTATACTGTAAGTGAAATGTTTTAGACCTGAATACTTTGGGGGTTTACGAACACAATTTGTTAACAAAAAAATGATATAGGGAAGGCAAATGGTGCGCCACCAGTTTTACTGGTCCTAGTGGGTTCGATTCCCACCCCGAAATTTTTTAGTAATTTTATAAAAAATTTCGAGGGTGGGCCGCTTCTTTTGACATGGGATCGGAATGCCCTAATGGAGGGATTTTCATGCTTAAAAAACGTGATCTTCATGACAGCCACACATTGTACGAATTAATGACGCACCCTGATGTCTTCCCTTTTGTACGCCAAAAAGCTGATTCTTATGAAGAATTTTTATTTATGACAAAACAAACCATAGAATCCGAAGAACGCGGTGAATTAATTTCACGGACCATTCTCGATGAATGGGGAGTGCCTATCGGAACAATTAATCTATTTGATATTGAGGACAACGCTGGTTTTTTAGGAACATGGCTTGGCAAGCCCTACCATGGCAAGGGGTATAATAGCCCGGCTAAGGATGCCTTTTTTCAAGAACTTTTTTATGAAACGGGAATTGAGACAGTTTTTATGCGCATCCGCAAGGTTAATATTCGCTCAATAAAAGCTGCTGAAAAACTTCCTTATGTAATAAAAGCAAATGAAAGTAGAAAATCTATTTATGAGCAATTAAACGCAAATGGTGAAGTATATGATTTATATGAGATTCCAAAGGATCAATACACCTTTTACCTTATGCGAAACGGTGCTGTTCAATCAGACGATTCACAATTGCTGGAGGCATAAAAAAAACAATCGGCCCTCGCCGATTGTTTTTATTTAGTTTTCAAGGAAAGAAATCTTCTTATTATTCCGTTAAATTTTGTTCCATGCTTTCGTTTACGTCATTAAGACCCATTTGGAGCAAAAATTCATCTAATTCCTCATTCGTCAATGTTTCAAAGCGGCCATCATGAAAAAATACTTGGGTTTGATTAGGGTTAATTCTGTTCATGTTAAAACTCATTTTCTTTGCTCCTTTCATAGATGATTATTTTCTATTGTCCACAAAAGAAGCTGTTTTCATTCCTGAAAATCAAATAGTTCAAAAAATTATACTAATTCTTAAGTACTTTACCTAATACGTCAAGTCCACCTGTGACAGGTATTATACTCCCAGTAATTAAATCGGATTTTTCATCCGTAAGGAAGGCAATTACTCTGGCAATATCTTCTCCTGTTCCTTGCCTTCCAATGGGGCGATCACCCATTGCTGCTATAGCATCCCCGATATTACTATCTTTCCATTCATTTATTATATCACCCGGACAAACCATATTAGCGGTTATCCCATGTTCTGCTTCTTCAATTGCAATTGTCCTTGTAAGTGACGCTACTCCTGTCTTCGCTGCAGCAAACGCAGAACGAAATATCCAACCTGGTGCGGTTTCGACTCGGTCATATCCGATTGTAATAATTCTTCCCCATTTTTGGTTTCGCATCGAAGGAATAATAAGTTTTGACAAATAAAATACAGCACTTAAGTTCCCTTGTAATATATAGTTCCATTCATCGAAGGAATAGTCTGTCAGCTTCTTTCTTTCATGTATGTATGGACCTGCATTATGAACTAAAACATCCACGGTTGAAAATTCAGCAAGGGATTCATCGACAATTCGGATACAATCCTCCATGTTCGAGACATCACCTTGAATCGCAATGTTATGCGTTCCATAATATTTAGTCAATTGGTTTGCTAAAGAAATAGCTTCTGCTTTACTATTACGATAGTTAATGACTAACTGATACCCATTTTCCGCGAGATATAAAGCAGTTTTTTTGCCAATACCAGAAGCTCCCCCCGTAATCAAAGCCGTTTTCTTTTTCACAAATCATTACCTCTCAATGTTTAGAATTTCTCTCTTAACTATATGTTAAAAAGAAACAATTATTTATGCAAATTTTAGTTCCATCTCTATAGTGAAAACTTGTTCCTCTGTAAAGGATGTAAGTTTTAATAACGAATGGGCAAATATTGGCATAGGATAAGATAGCTACAAAAGGTGGAAAGGATGAGACCATTGTTCCCTTGGGATAAATTTCCTTTTGATAACGATATGAAGGATAAGATAACAAAAATGAAGCCTGAAGAAATCAATAACTATGTTCAGGATATTATGGGGAAAATCATGCCCGCTAACATGAAAGGTGTGATGAACCCTCAAGAGATGTTTAAGGGTTTCCAATCGTCGGTATCCCCGCAGGAGCCAACGAGGAGTATATTGAATTCAACGGCCTTTGAGACCCATGATTTTGTGTATATTAGAATTCCAATCAAAAAAGAGGAATGGGTTAAACAGCTCCGTATTTTTCATACATCTAATCAACTAATTGTTGAGCATATTCCACAACATGAAGATAAACACACGATCATCCTTCCTGCAATTGTAAAAAAGAAGGGGGCAACTGCTACCTTCAAGGATCATATGCTTGAGGTGAAAATCCCTAAAAATGTTGATATGCAGTTTTCTCAAATTGATGTTACTGAAATTTCATGAACGTCATTAGAGTAAAGGACAGCCAATTTTTCTGTCCCTTAAATTTAATGACTTTCATCTTTCATCTTCATTCCATCCATGGAGTTTTTGGTGTTGGGATCCTCAGGTGCACTTGGGGTCCCAATGGTAAATTCTTTTTTAGGCATATTATGCATATCTCTTGCTGTAACGTGAGAAATGATATAATAAGTACCTTCTTGTGAGAAGGATCTTTCTAAGCGATATATTCCTTTTTCAGCATGCTTAATTTCTACCTTTTCATGCTTGTCATCCTTTGAACGCCAGATCTCAAAAATAACCTCAGCATCCTTCACTTGATCATTCCCCTGAGTAACCTTCGCTTCAAATGTAATCGGTTGATTCATTTTGCCTGGGTCCGGGTTAATGGATAACTCTACTTCTACCATTTGCGGTAGATTATCGGCTTGTTCTTTTTTATTACTGCACGAAATAACAATACTTAAACATAGAACAGTCACCAAAAAAACGAAAAGCTTTTTCAAGGTTCCTCTCTCCTAACATAATTCTTCCATTACTTCATTATGAATTTTAATTAACAATAGCTTGGCTTCTAGAGAAATCGTAGAATTAATCACTCTTTTGATTGCAGAATAGTATTTCTCATACATGTTTTTCCGGATCCTCGGGTGTGAGTTTTCATCTTGAAGCTCCCTTTTTATCGCTTCGACTAGGGTCACTTCACTACCTTTTCCTTCAGTTTCTAGTATACGATTATTCCAAATCTGCCGATATTCCTCTAGTAATTCATCGAAGGACACTCTTTCTTTCGACAAACAATCCCTCCCCTTTTATGTCTTCACTTGCATTGTTACATATTTACTAACACTATTGCAAAAAATACAATTTAACAAGTCAAAGAAAGGAGAAACCTTATGTCTACCCCTTATAAATGTCCAAATTGCAAAACGAATCGAAGCCGCTTTAATGTTATTCAACAAGTTTCCCAATCTGTTAAACTTGACCCTCAATCGGGAGCAGTAATCCGAGAGTATGGTGAAAATGATTTAGAACCCTTCCACCTCCCTTACAATGGACCAGAATTTCGAGTCCAATGCGGTGCCTGTGGTTTAATTGAGGATGAACGTACGTTTATCAAATTTGGCGAACAGCCGATATAATCTTCTTTACAAAAAAACATCCTAATTATTGGGTTGTCCAGTAATTAGGATGTTTTTTTTGTTTAGTGAAGATTATTTTCTTTTAGAAAATCCTTTGAATCCACTTTCCAAGCATCAATTGGTGAAAATCTTACCAGATGAATATCCCCTCTAAAGGATTGCCCGCCCCTGTTTTTTATAAACCAATCAATTTCGATGGGGACATCTAAACTAATTTCCTCGGTTAAATCCTCTGCTGGCAAAAGCTCCATTCGAGCAATTCTAACACTTTCTACATTCCCTAAAATCGGCTTCCAGTTTATTTTTTGTAAAGAAGCTTGGGAAGTAATCCGAACATCCTGCTGCTTCAATCCTGCAACATAGGCATTTATGACCTCATAGGGATTCGCCTTTCCTAAATACTGATTTAATTTGCCAGAAGCCTTCAAAACCATGAGCATATGTGATAAGTCCATTGAGTTGGTGCGATGAGTGGTACTCCCATAAAAATGAATACAAAAGTGACCTGGAAAGCTATTCGCTAATGCTCCAGCACCATGCGGCATTCCATGCATCGAGCCCGCTATCCATTGATCATTATGAATAACAATAATAGCTCGGCGTTTCCAACTCCATTTACCCCCGTATATTCTTTTCATTACCTTCGTGTCTTTTGTGGTTAATGGCTGTACATCCGCATGGTGGCTTCCCGCTCGTCGTTGCACCTTGAACTTTCTTCCCGTTTCCACGTCCATTACCGTAAATTTTGTGTACTTTGGCAGGATTTGATTAACTTCTTTCCAATTTAACATCTCAATTTTATAGCTGATTGTTGATGCTGCTTTTACCCCTTGGCCATTTAGGAGGATAAGAATTAACATTAAAAAAATGACTACCCTCTTCATCGTATCCTCCTTTTACAAAAAACTTTGCTACATTAAAAGAGTTACCTGAAGAGGAAATTATCATTCATTCAATCATGGTATTTTTCTTACTTTTCAAGATTTTCTAATTGTGTTTCAATCCCATTCCAATTTATACCTTCACCAATAAACACAAGGTTTAATCGCATATTCATGTCTTCTTTTAGATAAATCGGCATGCCATAAGAAAACTGAAATAAAAAAGGCAGGTCCGAATGATCAAACTTAACATAGCCCTTTATACGGTAAATTGTATCTGGTAATCGTTTTAAGAAATTCTCAAATTCAGCATGGCTAATGGCAGTTTTAAATTGATAAACAAATGTCGTTAAATTTATAGTTACTCGTTGTGACTCTTTCTTTTCCTTTTCAAAGGATACAGAAAGCTTTCTCAGCTGTTCAGTTGGCACCTGTGAATAATTAGTAAGAAGGCATCTTGCATTTGAATTAATGGATTGAATCTCGAATATTATCTTTGCTTGCTCATTCTCTTTTAATTCATTCATTTTGTTGATAATAATGAAGTCAGCATGCCTTACTTGCTCAAGGATCAATTGCTGAAGCTGGGGACTTAAGGATTTTCTTTCCATCCATCTCTTGCCATCGACTGTTGTTAGGATCCCTTTAATCAATAATTTATCTGCAAACAATGGGGAAAGGATCGCATCCAAAACCTCCACAGGATGGGCAGCACCGGTTGTTTCGATATAGATCACTTCTGGTTTTTCATCTAATAATAATCCTTGCAACTGGGCTTCAAGTTTGTCTTGGATGGAGCAGCAAATACATCCTCCTAACAATTCTTTTAAGGAAACATCCTCACCCTCAACTGCATCAGAGTCTATCGAGACCTTACCTAATTCATTCATCATGACAGCTGTTTTTCTTCCTAACCTTTGTTCATCTTCTAACAATCGTTTTAAAAGGGTGGTTTTCCCGCTTCCCAAAAATCCTGATAAAATATAAACCTCAGCTTTTTTCATCCTCAATTTCCTTTCAATGGTATTAATTGTACTCTAAAAAAATGACCCAACTCCGGGGAGTCGGGTTACTTTTTTTATTATTTCATTGTTCCCTTTAATACTTTAATCGCCTCTTGCATTTGTGTATCACTTGTTTTTATTTTGTCCCTTAATAACTCCATTAGTTTCATGGTGGAATCACCTTTTAAAATACCATTGACTGGGAGTTTTTGAGCTTTTTGGAAGGCAGTAACGGCATCTTGTGTCTTTTGATCGAAAAATCCATCTGTCCGACCTGGATCATACCCAATCGCTTTGAGCATTTTTTGGGCAGTTTGTACTTCCGTAGATGATGTAGATAGTTTCAGTTCCTTATCGGGATTAATAATTGTTAGAGTTGCATATTCAGGCAGGGCTACTGCTACATCAGGATTTATCCCCTTTTTATGAATCCAATTCCCGTTTGGTGTCAACCATTTCGCCGTGGTGAATTTAAGATTTGAGCCATCCTTGAAGTCTGAAGCAGTCTGGACTGTTCCCTTACCAAAAGACTTCTCTCCGACTAGCTTAACACCAGCAGATTCTTTTACAGCTGCAGCAAGAATTTCTGACGCACTGGCACTACCTTTATCAATTAAAACAACCAAAGGAAGATTTGGGTTCCCTTCATTTTGCGAAGGATATTCCTTAATCTTTCCCTTTCGGTCTTCTACTTTTAAAATAAGTTTCCCTTTTGGAACGAACATGCTCGAAATCGAGATGGCTTGGTCCAATAAACCTCCTGGATTTTGTCGCAAGTCTAATACTAGACCCTTCATTCCTTTCTTATTCAAGTCATTCAAGGTCTCAACTAGTTCCTTAGACGTATTACTGGAAAAGCTCGTAATTTGAACTTTAGCAACCCCGTCTCCAACCATTTCACCGTAAACAGTTTCAATTGGTATCTCATCACGGATAATTGGCACAGTCATTGGAGCTGCTGTACCAGGGCGTTGGACAGACAACTCAACCTTTGTACCCTTTTTCCCACGAATCAGCGTTACTGCTTGAGTAGAATTCATCCCTTGGAGGCTTTTTCCATTCACGGACATAATCATGTCATTTGGTTTTAAACCAGCTTTTTCTGCAGGAGATCCTTTTATTGGAGACACAATCACGATGTGCCCATCCTTTTCCTGAATTTCAGCGCCAATCCCTTCAAAAGATGAAGAAATGCTGCCATGAAAGCTTTCTGCTTCTTCATTACTCATATAGTCTGAATAGGGATCATCCAGCGACTCCACCATCCCATTTATTGCACCATTAATGACCTTTTTTTGATCAATATCCTTAAAATAACCACTTTTCAATGTATCATATGCTTCATAAAGTTTATCAAATTCTGGTCTTTCTGTTCCAACTGTAACGACCTTATCTTCTCCAAATGCTAGGGCAAACGTTGTAATTCCTGCAGATAGAAACACAACCATAAACAACAGCATGATAAAATGGAATTTTTTTAAACGTATGTGTCCTGATTTGTTTGCTGATCCTTGCTCTTGTTCAACGTTTGCTTCTTCCGCTTTGATCTGTTCAATTTTCTCGTCTTTCAAATCCTTCACCACTTTCATTAACCATAAAAATAAGAAATGATCCAGCGAAAATTTTCTTATTAGGTGCTCGATGGATTTCCAAATTTTCAAAAGCTATTATCAGATACTTTTAAAAAATAACCCTTAGTGATTAGAATAACATCTTTCGTATAAAATTAACAAAGAAAAGTTAATGAAATTATAATAAGATCACAAATAAATTTTCACAATAAACGGCACCTACCAAATGGTAAGTGCCGTTTATTTTTATCCTACATCATAACCTTGATCTTCGACGGCTTCTTTAAGCTTCCCAACTGAGGCTTTACTTAAATCATGACCAACCATAACCTTGCCATCTTTTAATGAAACATTAACTTCCGTTACACCTTCTAAATTGAGAAGTGCTGTTTTCACTGCCTTTTCACAATGTCCGCATGTCATTCCTGTAACCTGTAATGTTGTTTTCTCCATGAAAATTACCTCACTTTACATTTATATTTTAACTCGCTTCAAACGAAGGGCGTTAGACACTACTGATACTGAACTAAACGCCATGGCTGCACCAGCAACCCAAGGGGCTAACAAGCCAAGTGCCGCAATTGGAATCCCCCCTGAATTATAAACAAGCGCCCAAAAGAGGTTTTGGCGAATATTTTGCATCGTTAATTTACTTAAACCCATTGCCTTTGGAATCAAGGTTAATTCCCCGCCAAGAATCGTTATATCAGCAGCTTCAATCGCTACATCAGTACCCGTACCTATTGCAATCCCTATATCAGCTACGACAAGGGCTGGTGCATCATTTATTCCATCGCCAACCATGGCCACTTTTAGACCTTGCAGCTGTAGTTCTTTGACATGATTGGCCTTTTCCTCGGGAAGGACTTCTGCAATAACATTAGTAATGCCGACTTGATTCGCAATAGCTTTAGCCGTACGTTCATTATCACCAGTTAACATAAACACTTTAATACCTAATTGGTTTAATTGCTGTACCGCCATTTTAGCTGTCTCTTTTACTGTATCGGCAACAGCAACTACACCCATAATAGTGGAATTTATGGCAATAAACATAGCTGTTTTCCCTTCGTTCTCCAATCGGGTTAGGTCTTGGTCTCCCGTAATGCTGGGAATATTTTTTAGAGCCATAAGTTTACTGGTGCCTACAAATATTTCATCATCGCCTATTTTTGCTTCAATTCCATAACCAGGTACTGCCTTAAACCGTTTGACAGGCAGGGTACTTGATCTTTTTTCAACCCCATATTTTACGATTGCTTCGGCAAGTGGATGTTCAGAAGACTTTTCTGCTGAAACGAGGTATTGGAGTACTTTTTTCTCGTCCTGATAGGCTATAAAATCTGTAACTGTAGGATGTCCTTTTGTAATCGTGCCGGTTTTATCAAGGACGATTGCATTAATTTTATGGGCTGCTTCTAAATGCTCTCCACCTTTAAAAAGAATCCCCATTTCAGCTCCTTTACCTGTACCCACCATGATAGATGTTGGAGTGGCTAGTCCTAACGCACATGGACAAGCTATAACAAGAACAGCAATCGCTGTTTCTAATGCGGAAGGGAAATCTCCAGGATTCACAAAAAAGTACCAAATTAAAAAAGTAAACATTGAGATTGCAACCACAACAGGCACAAAATAACCTGAAATTGTATCTGCTACCCGTTGGATTGGGGCTTTGCTGCCTTGGGCTTCTTCGACAATTTTAATTATTCCAGCAAGTGCTGTGTCTTTGCCAATCTTCATTGCTTTTATGGTCAGGGTGCCATTCTTATTGATCGTTGAACCAATGACATTGTCCCCAACAGATTTTTCCACTGGGATTGACTCACCGGTTATCATTGCTTCATCAACAGAAGATTGCCCTAAGGTTACTATTCCATCGACAGGAATTTTTTCCCCTGGCTTAACTAATAAGTAGTCAGAAACTTTCACTTCCTCAATTGGAATTTGAAGCTCCTTACCTTCTCTTAGTACAGTGGCTTCTTTTGCTTGGAGACTTAACAACTTCGATATGGCAAGCGTTGTTTTCCCTTTGGCCATCGTTTCAAATAATTTCCCTAATAGAATTAAAGTAATCAGTACAGCACTTGTTTCAAAATATAGATGTGGCATATAGTTAGTGTTACCAATTGTTTTCAATCCTTCAGCAAAGCTATAAAAATATGCTGCTGATGTTCCTAACGAGACAAGGACATCCATATTAGCACTTTTATTTTTCAGGGCCTTAAAAGCACCCATATAAAACTGACCACCTATATAAAATTGCACAGGCGTTGCCAATAGTAATTGAAACCATGGATTCATCAAAAAATGTGGCATTGGTAAACCAAAATCAACAGGCAAATGGGAAAGCATCGTATATAGAAGCGGTATTGACAGAATTACCGACAGAAGAAATATACGTTTTTTCTGTTTAATTTCCGCATCTTTATGCTGCTGTTTGGTATCCCTTTGAACCTTTTCTGTTGCTTCATAACCAAGATTTTCTATTTTAGTAATAATATCATTACTTGAAACCAGTTCTGTATCGAAAGAAATAGCTGCACTTTCCATTGCCAAATTGACATTTGCCTCAACACTGTCCATTTTATTGAGGACTTTCTCGATTCTCGTTGAACAGGCTGCACAGGTCATTCCAGAAATGTCTAATTTGAGCTGCTCTTTCATTTGGATCACCTCTTTTATATACTATACCCCCGCAGTGTATATTTGGTCAAAGGATTTTTACCGAAAATAATACTAGATTTAATTTAAGCCTAATTTTGAAGTCTTTCGATGATTTTTGTCACAGAGGAGTTTTGTTTTTTATTTATTCTCCTTTTTGGTAGTGAGTTCCTGTTAATTACTAAAATAAAAAGCCTCATCCTATTTGGAAAAGGCTCCTGTTGATTATTCTTTTATCGCTGCTTCTAAAGCTACTTCTATCATATCGTTAAAGGTTAATTGTCTTTCTTCGGCTGTTGTTTCTTCACCTGTTAAGATGTGATCACTAACTGTTAGAACGGAAAGTGCTTTCCGATCAAATTTAGCGGCTAATGTATAAAGGGCGGTGGTCTCCATTTCGATCGCCAGGATTTGATATTTAGCCCATTTTTCAAGTTCAGCGTTATCATTATAGAATGAATCTGCTGTAAAAATATTTCCTACTTTCAAGTTAAGTCCTTTTGCCACCCCTGCATCATATGCCTTACGAAGTAAATCAAAGTTTGCTGTAGGGGCAAAATCGACATGACCAAACGTTAAACGATTCATATTTGAGTCGGTTGAGCTTGTCATTGCCAAAATGACATCACGAACCTTTACATCTTTTTGAATGGCTCCACATGTTCCAACACGAATTAGATTTTGGACATTATAGCTTTGCATAAGTTCATTAATATAAATAGAAATGGAAGGAACACCCATTCCAGTTCCTTGTACAGAAATTCTTTTTCCTTTATACGTCCCAGTAAATCCGAACATATTACGAACTTCGTTGTAACATTTTGCATCATCTAGAAATGTTTCTGCAATATATTTTGCCCGAAGCGGGTCCCCTGGCAGTAATACTGTTTCAGCAATTTCGTTTTCCTTCGCACCAATATGTACACTCATCTATATTCCTCCAATCAATAACTACAGCCGTATTAAAACTGTTTCATTGACAATATATCATATACAATTTCTAATGAGAAACTCTGCAATGAAACAGACATGAATTTATTATTTTGTGGGAAGCTATTTTTAAGATTGGAGGGAGATCATTCATGGGTAAAAAACATCGAAGCCGCACCAATTCACCGAAGAAAAATAATCACATCCCTGCTGAGGCCATTGTGGCTGAACATGAGGCACATGCAAAAGAGCACAATGCAACTGGTGGAAGAAAGCACTGAGCTAAAAAAACCTAAGGAATATTGTCCTTAGGTTTTTAGTTTACAGAAGAACTATTCTGTTAATAGGAAACCAACCACCAGGTTTTAATTGATAATAATGCTGTCCTCCCCTGCCTTCGTCAATTAACACAATATCCCCTGTTGAAAGAAATCTGCCTTGATAATCTGCAGGGATTCTGTCAGTAACATTAAAGCGGCTGAAAGTTTCCTCTAAGCATTGCACTCGGCTATTTGCTGGAATAGTGGTCCGAAAAACCTCTTTATGCCCTTTATTTTCACGGTATTTTGGAGTTTGAAAGATCGTCACATCATATTGTATACATGCTCTTTTTGTTAATACTTTGATCATCATATACCTCCAATTATTAGTATTAATTGCTTATTCTAATAATTAGCGATGGACATTGTCGATTCCTTCTTGAAATTCCCGCTATTTTTGTCGAATTGCACTTTTTTATCCAGCAAAGATGATTTTTATCGAATCAAGCGTTTCAATATACATAAAAACAATAGGACCAAAATGGCCCTATTGTCAGGATTTTATGAATATCGTTGAATTACACTTTGAATTTTTTGTTGTAAATTCGGGATATCTGCATTTGAAACTGACAAGCGTACATTGGTCTCATCTGCACCCATTGCCTCTGAAAACAATCCTGATAGCCCTCTTGCCCGACGGTCCACTTGGAACATGATATCAAGCATGCCATTTCCAGACGGGAAGAAAACTACTTCTAGTTCATCTAATCTGCCACGAAATAAACCTGCAGTAGGTACAAACTCAAATTCTTGAACAAACGGTAAACGTCCCCGTAATCGCCGCGGTGCTTCTTCACAATCGGCTTCTCGAATCTTAAATCCTAAATTATCAATAGCATTAAACACAGCAGACATAAGTGAGTTAGGGACAACTTTTAGATAATCTTTATCGCTTGGGTCCACACCGCCTTTAATATCTAGACCGGTAGTTACCCAAATCTTTGACCTGCCAATGGAAAGCGGCGTATCCAAAGGAAGTTGAAAGGAAAATGGAAGGTCTTTTTTCTCATTTGCACGAATGACAAAAGGAGTAGTTAATCGAAACTTTTCGATCGCAGCAGTGACGGTATACTTTTTGTCATCTGACTCTCTTAAATAGGTGGTATTTAAGGTGAGATAAATCTCATCAACCTGCTGATCGATCTTGCCTCCTTTAATTTCAACTACTCCGTTAACAGTCTCCCCCGGCATATAAGTATCTTTTTCAAGCTTTGTGTCCACTGCTGCTGACCCAATTCCTACGCTGGCAAATACTTTGTTAAAAAATGACATTTTTTCTCCCCCTAGATTAAGTACAAATTTATTATTTCAGCTCTTATTTGGGCACAGTTTTCATATGCTGGTTCAATCTGTAAGAGCTTTCTAATTATGTGTTTGGCCTGATTCGAAATTTCCAATTCCTCTTCCCAGCTTTTTTCCTGTTTGTGTTGTGGAAAAGTAAAATTTGAATACAGCAAAAACAATAGGAAATGTCCCAATCCATAAAAATCCGCTTGGCAGTTAACCTCTTTACGGATATTGTTTTCCTTTGTTGTCTGAACTGCTGTTTCAAGATTAAGATGTCTTCCTAACCCTAAATCAATTAGCCTAATCTTAGCACCATCCGAAATGACATTTGGGATTCGGATATCTCTGTGGATTATTTTATGATTGTGCAGATATTCAATCGGATTTAGTAATTCATAGACGATTTGAAAAGCTTCTTTTTCAGAGACTTTCTTTCCTTCAGCAAAAATAAGCTGTTCAAAGTTCATCCCCTCAATAAATTCCATTGTGTAAAAAGGAATGTTGTTAAAGGTACCACCCTCAAAATATCTTGGAAAACCAGGATGTTCAATCGAACTTAACAGTTCTTTCTCATATTCAAAGTCAATTCGACCTGATTGCGTTAATCTTTTATGGAGTCGCAAGGCTTTTAGAACCTTTTTTTGCTTTGATTCCAGATCATATACCAAGTAACTATGACCGTAACCACCTGCTCCGAGATGTCTAATGACCTTGTATCGATCAGCGATGAGCTTATCATTTGGGAACAGTTGTTCAAATAAATTGGAAAATAGGAATGCAATTCTTTTTATCATGAGAAGGGCACCTTGCTAGCTGCTAAAAAAACTTCTACTTTTATACTTCTTTTTATAATGATGATGTCCTAGGTTGTTGTGCTTATAATGATTTCTTCTCTTCCAGGCATCACTTGAAGAGCTATAATGATGGTGATTGTGAAGCTTACTTTTGAAAATTAATTTAAGGATTTTTTTTAACAATTCTTTCCCCTCCTTAGCTTCGTAAACATTCATACGTTTAGAAAAAATAAAGGTTTCATGATTAGCGAAATTTATTAAATATGATGATCCAATGTACTTTGGCTAAAGGTTTTTTTAACGAGAACAACAAAAAGCGAGCACCGAATGCTCGTCTTCTGTATTAATCTATATTAAAAGGAAAAGACTATTTCCTTCTATTTGATTAATTAATTTTTTATTCATCCTCTTCTTCTTCGTCGATAATACTCTTCTCAATTAAATATTCGAAAGTTATGTCTGCAATTTCCTCTAATTCTTCTTCACTAGGAACGTATCCCCTTTTTACAAGCTCATGAAAGAAAAATTCGGCAATCTCTTCAGTATCAATAAATACTTCAATTTCTCTCATAGCATCGCCCCCTTTTTAGAGAATGTATGATGTACATGGCCTTTTCATGCTATTTACTTTTAGGACCTAACTGAATATCCATTTCCAAAGTGAACGAGGATTTATTAACCCTTTAAATTTCAATAAGAGATAAGTCTTTTTTGGATTGGACAAGCATAGGATGAATGAAAAGAACTTTCCCTGAGGTGATATGATGTTAAATTTACAATTAAAATTAGAGGCATGGATAAATGATGTTAATCGGGAGGATGGCCTCACCCTCCAAACATTTGAGAAGATTCTAGATGTTATGTTTTTTCTTATTAAATGGGCTGGTATCCCGTTTGTTGTTTATTTACTATTTGAAATTTCGAGGTGGTAGCTTCTTTCTTAGACGTGACTCTTGCCATCGTTACTGACAAGACTTTCTAATTTCCTAAGAATCACACGCATTACTTGATAATATTCCTGATCCTGAAACATTTCATATAAAATCCGGTAATCATTAAATATGTCCAATAAGTTGTCAATTAATTCCTTTTTTTCCTTTTTGCGTTCAATTTCTTCGAATTCTGCTTTTCTAATAATGTTCTGGACTTTTGGATTATCGACTGCCTTTTCCTGCTTATTCACTAAGTATAGGAGACCCAGTTTTTGAATAAATGTGTCAGCATTTTCAGCATCTGCAACAAGTGTCAATTCTTCTTCACCAGCTTCAAGCCATTCACCATCACTTACCCTTGATAGCTCATAAATGACATCTTCCCAGGCATCTTCTTTATAGCGCCAAATTTCTGTACGGAAGCCTACAACTTTAAACAAGTCTGCACCATAACCGCTTACTTGAACTAAATCGCCGAAGAAAAAACTATATTCGATGTCAATTTGTTCTTGTTCCATTACAACGCCATCGAATTCTGATAGTAATTGTAAGGCGGATTCAATGAATAATCCGTCACTTTTGTTTACTTCATATACATACTTCCCGTCTAGCCACTTTACATCTGTTACCTTGCCAACTGTTCCATAGATTGTAATCACGACCGTATCACCGATCTTATACTTCGGTTTTTTTCTATTTCCCATTTCCTCCCATCCTCTCAATAATAAGTCGTGAATTTTGATTACAATAGTATATGCGCCGTTTAAATAAAAGCGCATGTGAATTGTAAAATGAAAAAATCGCCTCATTTCTGAGACGATCACATTGTTCTATATTTTGCTTTCAGTAATCAAATATTGCTGCCATGCCTCATCAAAAACGGACATTGATTCTAAGTATTGACCATTCAGTTCTAGATAAGAACTTAACTCATGATAGTCCTCGGAAGTTTTCGGAAAACTATGATCTAAATAGGCATGATTGGCAAAGTCACTAATAGCATCCTTTGGAGCAGGATGCCTATATTTCATTAAAAAATGATAAAATGATTTAATCATATATAAACGCCTTCCTCATCCAGATTCACTCTATATGTATTTCTTATGAAATACTATAACGGATACTAAGGTAAGCGTCCAGCGTTTAGAAATACCATAAAGCATAAAAGCAGCCTACAATTGAGGCTGCTTTTATTATGATGAAAAGTCAAAGTAATTTTTCTTTAATAACCTTGGAACCGCCATTAACTCTTCGAAGCTGACCACTTTTCCAATCAGTTTACAATCAATTAAATACAACTGATTCTCTATTTCTTTTACAATTGGTTCGCTTTGATAAATCATTGCACAATCAGTGCAGGAAAAGGTGGGGGTTTCCGAGATTTCAATCGCTCGCGTCCCATCTGGAAGCTCCCAAAAAACTGAAGTGGTTATTCTTTCTACATTTGTGCTTGAACACCATTCACATACGGTTTCCAATTACACTCCTCCTATTCCTTCAACGTCTCGGCTGATGTTCCATCCGTTTTTGTTTCCTGACTACCTGCTTCTTTTTGAGACAATGCTTTAAATTTCTTATCCTTTAATTCATCCCGTTTGCTGCGCTTATCCTTTAACGTCGTGTGTGCCGGGTCTTGGTAATAATCCTTACGGCGATTTAACCTTGTTAATCCCTCTGGAACAAGGTTAAAGTGTTGATCATTCATAATACCTGAGATTCCTGTAAGAGACCTTTTCGCTTCCATATCAGGGTAAACCTCTTGAAAATAACCCTCTGCCCTTCCAGGCACATAATTTTCTGGCTCTGGGTATGAGGTGATTACGCCTTCAAAATTCCGAAGGACCACTTTCTCTGGACTTTGCGAGATCAAGTAATTCGGCTGAAGGGCAATTTTACCCCCTCCACCTGGTGCATCGACGACAAAGGTCGGTACGGCATAGCCAGAAGTATGTCCGCGAAGCCCCTCGATAATTTCAAGTCCTTTGGAAACAGGTGCCCTGAAATGACCAATCCCTTCAGATAAGTCACATTGATAAATGTAGTAAGGCCGGACGCGAATTTTGACAAGATCATGCATTAGTTTTTTCATGATTGGCACACTGTCATTGAGTCCTGCAAGGATCACAGATTGGTTACCAACTGGAACACCGGCATTGGCAAGCATTTCGCAAGCCCTTTTTGAGTCCTCGGTAATTTCGATCGAAGTATTAAAATGAGTGTTCAGCCAAATTGGATGATATTTTTTCAAGATATTACAAAGGTTTTCGGTAATTCGCTGCGGGAACACAACAGGTGCTCTTGTCCCAATCCGGATAATTTCAACATGATCAATTTCCCTCAGGTTTTTAAGGATATATTCCAAAATATTATCATTAATCAGCAGGCCGTCCCCGCCAGAAATTAATACATCTCTTACCTGAGGGGTTTGCCTGATATATGAAATAGCTGCATCAAGCTGCTTCTTCGGAACACCCATGCCTATTTGCCCTGAAAAACGTCGCCTTGTACAGTAGCGGCAATACATCGAACACTGATTGGTAACAAGAAAGAGGACCCGGTCTGGATAGCGGTGCGTTAACCCAGGGACAGGTGAATCTTCATCCTCATATAATGGGTCCTCCAGATCATATTTAGTTTTATAAATCTCCTTCGAAATAGGCACAGACTGCATTCTGATCGGACAACGTGGATCATCAGGGTTCATTAAGGAAGCATAATATGGTGTAATATTTAAGGGGATGGTTTTTGTAGAAATTCTTACACCCTCCTCTTCATCTGGAGTTAAATGGATCACCTTTTTTAAATCATCTAACGTACGGATCGTATTCGTTAGTTGCCAAAGCCAATCGTTCCACTGCACTGAAGTAACATCTTTCCAAAGTTCTATATCTTTCCAATCCCTTAGTGGTTTATATAAAAATTGTTTCACTGTAAGTTCCTCCCATCTTGCTTCACTAAAATAATATGCAAGATATGTGCCAATGTCATAAAAAGGCTTAGAACTTACTCTTTTAGTTTTTTGCAAAAAAAAAAGCCGAAAACTCGGCAGCTTAGTCTATTATTTTTTTCAGTTTATATTGTAAGGTTTGCCTAGGAATCTCTAAAAGCTTCGCTGCTTGGTTAATGTTCCCTTCAGATAATTCAAGGGCATTCAAAATTAGATCCTTCTCTAATGTTTCAATATTTTTCCTTAATGATAGACTTTCCATTTCTACATTATTAGTTGTGGTTGTGCTTGGAAGATGTCTTAACATGTTTGGTAAATCGTTATACTTCAACTGCTTTTCTTCACACACATTCATCATGTATTCAATCGTATGTTTCAGTTCCCTTACGTTACCAGGCCATGGATAATTCATAAAGAATAGCTCAAGCTTCTTCTCATATCCGCTAATATTTTTATAGAGTTTTTGATTAAATTCCTTGATAAAATGATCTGCTAAAAAAAGAATATCTTCTTTTCTTTCTCTTAAAGGGATGAGCGAAAAGGTAAATACATTTAATCGGTAGTAAAGGTCCGCACGAAGCGTTTGCTCTTGAAGGGCCTTGCTTGGATTGACATTCATGGCTGCAATTACGCGCACATTCACAGAAACACTATGCGAACTTCCCACTCTTCTTACCATTCCATCCTCCAAAACCCGTAATAACTTCGCTTGAAGTTCTATTGGCATCGTATGTAATTCATCAAGGAATAGCGTTCCGCCATCTGCAAATTCAAATAACCCTTTGCGGTCCAATGCCCCCGTATAGCTTCCTTTAGCCGTGCCAAACAGGATACTTTCTAACAGTGTTTCAGGGATGGCAGCACAATTTTGAGCAATAAACGGTTCAGATGAGCGAAGGGATTCATGATGCACTCCTTGAACAAATAATTCTTTCCCTGTTCCAGACTCGCCGTAGACGAGAATAGGGGAATCCGATTTCGCCAGTTTCTTAGCCTCATTTTTGATGCTCTGAAAGGGTGGATTAACCGTCAATAGATCGTTTAATGTATAGTTTACTTGCCTGTTTACCTTCTTTTTACTGCTTTTCTTTAAACCCTTTTGTAAATCTAATAGTCGTTCAGCAAGTAGTTTCATTCGGGAATAATCTTTCGCTATTTCAACCGCGCCAATAATTTCTTCCCCGAGAAAGATTGGCAGGGTTGTATTGATGGTATCAATTCTTGTCCCATGCAAATTCATATAAACCTGTGTTTGGTTGTAGATCGGCTTTCCCGTTTTAACTACTTTTAGCAAAGTACTGGACTCTTCCGTTAGGGAGGGAAATGCGTCAATTAAATGCTTTCCCTGCACTTCCTTCATTTCCATCCCATCGTGCTTTGCTGCCACTTCATTATAAAAAATTGTCTTTCCCTCAGTATTGACCACATGAATTCCTTCATCAATCCCTTTTAGTATGGCTGTCAGAACTTCTTGCGTTAAAGCGGTTAACTGAACCATTTGATTCACCTGCCCATCCTTCCAATTTAACAAGGTGCCGAAAAATTGGCACGGTAAGCCGAAATTTTAGCAGTTTGCCAGATTCTTTACCCACATATTCATATTTTCAAGCTTGTCATAGATAAAGCAATTATTCATCAGCCTGCCCCGATACGAATATCCCAGCTGAAATAAAACAGCATTCATCCCAAAGGATAACGATCTAGCAATCGAATAGGCACAAAAGATTCCCTTCCTTTTCAACTCACCTTCAAGTTCCTGAAGAATAATTTTCATAAGCCCATATTTCCGATGTTCAGATAATGTTGCACAATCCGTTAATTCTGCATTTTTATAAAAAGAATTCACTTCGGCTGAAGCTGCACTGACTATTTTTCCTTGAAGGAAAAAAGCGTAATAGATGGTCCCATCCTTGATGGTCTTTTTTATATATTCCGGTTTATGCAAAGGGGTTGGGTAAATTTGAAACACTTGCCTGTATAGTACCGCAAGTTCCACAGCACTGCTCTCGTCGACCTTTCGTAATTCATATTCCTTTGGTGGATATCCTTTCTGAATGGACGTATCTAATTGATATATACTATTGACCATCCCGTCTTCGGTCACCCAATGATCATTTTTCTTCCGGTCTGGCGTGTAATACTTTGAAAAAAAATGGGCATCTGAGCCAAGAAAATAGCGATCAACAACAGCCTCTGGCTGAAGACCCTTTTCCAAGAAACTAAGAAAGTCTTCACTTCTGACTTTGACAATTAACTTTTCAGCCTTGTGCTTTGCTGCGAGCTCTTCCGCTCGCTCAATTAGCAATTTTGTATTTCCACGATAATCATCCACACGAATACGTTTATTAAATGGATCAAGATATATTTCAAGGAAATAGCCGTTTTCCTCTAGAAAAATAGTGGATGCCGTTTGATTCATCGAGTTCACCCCATCGGTAAATGATAATTTCTCTAGCATTCTCAAAAAAATGTCTGGCCTAGATTAGCCAGACATTCCCACTAGGTCGGTATAAATCAATTATAGCAATTCTTTTGATCAATAAATGGAAAAAATCTGATGTCTACTCTGCCGCCTCACACCATTTTAATAAAGTAAGGGCAATAATCTCACTTGCGATAAACATATCTTCGAGAACAATATGCTCATTGGCGTCATGTGCTGTTTCTGTTATCCCAGGTCCGAAAATGACCACGGGAGTATTACCAATATTAGAAAGGATACCGCCGTCTGTTCCCCAAGGGCTTGCCTCGATGATAGGACTACTACCCTTTACTTCTATAAAACTCTTTGTCAATTCATTCATTAATGGATGGTCATTTTCAAGACTTCCTGGCAGCCACCTGCCGCCAAACCATTCTATCTTAAGAGGATTTTCCCTGAGCCACTCATCATTTTCACTTATTTCTCTCAAGCAAGCTTCCATTTCAAGTTGTGCTGATTGAATCGTTTCTTCCGGAGAAACTCCCATTCTCCCCTCAATAGTTGCGGTGTCAGGCACCGAAGAAGGCCATTCGCCGCTTGAAAGCTTTCCGATATTAATTGGAATAGGAATGGGGATTTTTTCAAAGAGAGGGTCAGTAATCCTAGCATTTCTATCGTTCTCTAACTGTTGTAATCTTTGAATGACTACTAGTGCTTTTTCAATTGCGCTTACACCTTTATACCTGGTTCCTCCATGGGCTGCTCTGCCTTTTACGGTAATTCTGAACCACATTGAGCCCTGCTGCTTCGGGAATATCTTCAAATTGGTCGGTTCTGGAATAATTGCCCCATCCGCATGGTAACCTCTAAGAACGGCTGCTAGGGTACCAGCTCCGCCGCTTTCTTCTTCAATGACACTTTGAAAAATAACATCCCCTTTTAGTTTAATACCATTTGCAATTAAGGACTCAATCGCCATTATCAGGGCAGCATTCCCACCCTTCATATCCGTCGCGCCTCTTCCATAAAGCTTGCCACACTCAATAGTCCCGCTAAATGGGTCATGTTTCCAGCTTAATTCATCCCCAACTGGGACCACGTCAATATGACCATTTAAAATCATCGATTTGCCGCCGCCTGTACCTTTTAACACAGCTACTAGGTTAGGATTCCCGCCGAAGTTCTGACGGTCACAACAATAAGCAGAGTGGGATTTTAATTCATCACCACCGATTTCCCAAATATCGAGTGTTAATCCTAACTGTCTGCATTTTTCAATTATAATCGCCTGGGTACTACTTTCGTTTCCCCGAGTGCTGTTTTCTCGGACGAGAATTTGTAAAAGTCTTGCCCCTCGCGCTCGATTCTCTTTTATCCATTGTTTTATGCGCATTTCATTATTGTCCAAACAATTCACTCCTTTTAGAAATGATTCAGCTTAATACGGAATCATACGAACAGTTTCCCGTATCTTAAATTCGCACCCGGTTTTGTTGACAACAGTTTCTAAACTGTAGGGCGCAAACAATTCTGTTAATAGTAAACCTTCTTCAGATACACTGAAAACAGCTAGATCAGTGATAATTAAATCGACACAGGCTGATGATGTTAATGGTAACGTGCATGATGTGACAATTTTGGGTCTACCTTGTTTATCACAATGATTCATGACAACAATGACTTTCTTAGCTTTTTGAGCAAGTTCCATCGCTCCGCCCATCCCTGGAACCTTCTTTCCTGGGACTATCCAGTTAGCAAGGTCGCCCTTTTTACTGACCTCTAGCGATCCTAAAATCGTTATATCCACTCTGCCCCGGCGAATCATTCCAAAAGAGATTCCACTATCACAATAAGATCCGCCCTTGTTTAGCGTGACTGGAAAACCTCCTGCATTACATAAGTTTTCATCTTCTTCTCCCTTTACTGGGGTAGGTCCCATGCCGGTAATGCCGTTTTCAGCGTGAAACATCACATTTGTCTCGGTTGATAGATGGTTCGGAACGAGCGATGGAATCCCAATTCCAAGGTTGACAACCATTCCCGTTTGAATTTCCTCTGCAGCCCTTTTAGCCATTTGATTTCTCATATCTACTGCCATGCCCATTTCCAATTCACCCCCTTAGATGGAATGACATAATCTACAAACACTCCTGGCGTAATGATGGCATCGGGGTCAAGACTACCAAGCGGGACAATTTCCTCTACTTCTGCTATCGTGATATCCCCTGCCATAGCAACGAGCGGATTTGTATTGCGGGCACTTTTGTCATAAATTAAATTCCCATACTCATCTGCCTTTTTCGCATAAACAATCGACACCTCAGCCGTTAAAGCTGTTTCAACAAGAAACTTCTTATCTCCTAGAGTAAAAAATGGTTTGTTTTTCGTAACCATTTCATTGTCTGTACCGATATCTGACAATATCGCTGGCAGGCCAACACCTCCCGCACGTATTCTTTCTGCTAATATTCCCTGCGGTGAAAACTCTACCTCCAGCTTTCCCTCATGCATGAACTGTCCAGCAAAGGGATTGGAGCCAATATGAGAAGCAATTACTTTCGCTGCCCTTTGTTGACTGACTAATTTCCCTATGCCAATTTGCGGGAATCCCGTGTCGTTCCCAATCAAAGTAATATTACGAACTCCTTTTTCAAGAATACCTTCGATTAATGCCGGTGGAGAGCCGACCCCGCCAAACCCGCCAAACATCAATGTCATTCCGTCATGAAAATATTCCATAACAGCTGCTAAGGTTGTAATTTTTCTGAATGGATTTTCCATTTACATCACCCCTTCCCTTCATTCAATTGGTTAGAAAGATCTTCAAATGTTTCTTTTAATAAGTGGACCAATTCCTCCATTTCTTTTTGAGTGATAGTAAGAGGAGGAGAAATAATAATAGAGTCTCCGTTTATCCCATCAATGCCAGCACCAGCTGGATAAACAAGCAGTCCTTTTTCCTTTGCAAGAGCTACAATCCTTTGTGTAATCTGGGCGTTTCTAGGGTAGGGTGTTTTGGATTCTACTTGTTGGACAAACTCTATTCCCAGTAACAGCCCTTTGCCGCGGATATCACCAATAAACGTGAAAAGTGGTTTTAATCCTTCAAGTTGTGCTCTTAAATAGGCACCTTTACTTTCAACCTCCTGCATAATATTGTTTTGTTCTAAATATTCGAGAACAGCTAAGGCAGTTGCACAAGCCTGTGGATTGGCACTTAAGGTATGTCCGCTCATGACCACCTTTGTTCCTGCCATTATCGGCTCGATGACTTTTTCGGTTGCAATAGCAGCTGCAATCGGTGCGTAGCCTGCACCCATCCCTTTTCCTAATGCGACAATATCAGGATTGATTCCCCACTGTTCACTCGCAAGCATTGTGCCAGTCCTGCCACACCCAGTCATGACTTCATCAGCGATAAAAAGAATGTCATAATCCTCACAGATTTTCTTTATGACCTTGTAGTAATCTTTTGGCGGGGCAATTGCTCCGCCTGCAGCTCCGATGACGGGTTCTGCGATAAAAGCGGCGATTTGTTCGGCGCCAATCCGCTTAATAGCTGTTTCTAATTCATGGGCACATAAATAGCCACAGTTAGGTGCCTCGAGGTTATAAGGGCAACGGTAGCAATACGGGGGATTAATGACAGGGAAATCCTCTAAAAGTGGAACAAATCTTGCTCTCCTCCCTGTATGACCTGACATCGAAAGCGCACCTAGGGTAATCCCGTGGTAGCTTACCCATCTTGATAAAACCTTGGTTTTCGTTTGAACACCCTTTTCCTGCCAATATTGAATCGCCATTTTCATGGCCGTTTCAGTTGCTTCAGAACCGCTGTTAACGAAAAAACACCAATTGAGATCTCCTGACAGCATGTTTGCAATTTTTTTCGCTAAATTTTCAGCAGCTTCACTCGTAAATTGTGATCGATACACAAACGAAACTTTTTTTGCTTGTTCATCCATTGCTTCAATAATCTCTGTTACACCATGACCAATATTGGCAGTTACAGCGCCGGAAGCAGCATCTAAATACCTTTTTCCATCCATATCAAATAAATAAATTCCTTTGCCGTAGTCAATCACAGGGTAAATGTCATCGAGTATTGGCTTTATTAGAAACGAATGATCCATATGGAAACACTTCCTTATTAAATTAGGCAGGCCTTATAGAAATTGTATGAACTTTTACTTTTCAAGATGATTAATATAAAATTACTTTTAGAATTACAGAAGGAAAGGATCCTATGAACACAATAAAAAAAATAAAGTTAAAAACGAAAGATATTTCAACCATTCAATTAATCGTTATTTTTTATTTATCCGCATTAATCGTTTCTACTCTTTTATTAAAAATCCCAATGGCTCACCGTCCAAATGTTTCGCTAAGTTTTATTGATGCGATGTTTACCTCTGCTAGTGCGATCAGTGTAACCGGTTTAAGTGTCATTTCAATTAAGGATACCTTTAGTAACTTTGGAATCTTTCTCTTATGCTTAATTCTGCAATTGGGAGGCTTAGGGGTTATGTCCTTAAGTACATTCCTATGGATTATGCTGGGTAAAAAAGTAGGCTTAAAAGAAAGACAACTGATTATGATTGATCAAAATCAATCCAACTTGGCTGGTTTGGTCCAGCTGGCAAAACGGATCCTGATTATCTTTATTTCGTTTGAATTTGTGGGGGGAATTATCTTAGGGATTCGCTTTTTAAACTATTTCGAAAGCCCATTGTCTGCTTTTAAACATGGATTTTTTTCATCCATCAGCGCCACTACCAATGCGGGATTCGATCTGACGGATGCGTCACTCAGTCCATATAGTGAGGATTATTTTGTTCAGACGATAATAATTTTGTTGATGATTGTTGGGGCAATTGGCTTTCCCGTGATGGTTGAGGTTTTTGAATTCTTTTTAAACCTAAATCGAAGGAAGAAATTTCATTTCACCTTATATACTAAGTTAACCACGATAACGTTTGTCCTCCTTACCATAGTAGGTGCATTTTTGATTTACTGTTTTGATAGTCAACACTTTTTTTCTGATAAAAATTGGCATGAATCCTTTTTCTACTCTTTATTTAATTCCGTAACAACTAAAAGTGCTGGATTAGCAACAATGGATATCAATGATTTTACTCCGAGTAACCAACTTTTCCTGTCGATATTAATGTTTATTGGCGGTTCACCGAGTAGTGCGAGCGGGGGCATACGAACCACCACGTTTGCCATCGTTATTTTAGCGATCATATTTTACGCACAAGGAAAAAGCTCGATCAAAATCTTTAGACGTGAACTGCTAAGTGAGGATGTCCTTAAATCATTTATCGTGATCGCGACCGGAGCATTTTTATGTTTGTTCTCCATTTTAATCCTATCGATTACAGAACATGGCACTGTGATAGAGGTTATTTTCGAAGTATCTTCTGCTTTTGGCACCAATGGATTATCATTGGGCTTAACACCACGACTTACTACCTTTGGACAAATACTCATCATTATCCTGATGTTTATTGGAAGAGTAGGCATTGTTACCTGTTTACTTATCTTAAGAGGCAAAGGCAGCAAGGAAAAGTTCAACTACCCGAAAGAAAAAGTAACGATTGGGTAAGGCATTAAGTGGAGGAGTAAAAATCCCCCTCATGATGCAGTTCATGCGGACAGCTATCTGAAGAATTAGGCCTTTCTTGTCCTCATGGGGCCTTCATGCGGACAAATATAAAAAGTATTTGCAAGTTTCGCACACTCCAAAAAAAATAACCCGCAAAAATTTGCGGGTTAGACAAGAATGGTTTCCTGTGTTCGTTCAGTTTTTGCTTTTTTTATAATGTCTCGAGCAATCCAGACGCCGCATGCACTTGCTTGTGCAAGACCACGGGTAATCCCCGCTCCATCGCCACCGACATAAAGTCCGCTGATTTCCGATTCAAAACGGTCGTTTAAGCGTGGTCGCGCCGAATAGAACTTAGCCTCAACACCGTAGAACAAGGTATGCTCTGAAGCAAGTCCTGGTGTCACCTGATTCAACGCCTCGGTCATTTCTATTAAGCTTTTTAATGTATTATAGGGAAGAACTAACCCAAGATCACCGGGGACAGCCTCTTTTAATGTCGGCTCAAGGAAACCTTCCTTAACCCTTTTTGCAGTAGATCTTCTGCCCTTTAAAATATCTCCGTATTTTTGGACGATTAGTCCGCCATTTGAAAGGCTGTTTGCTAAGCGGGAAATTTCATGTGCATACTCATTCGGCTTATCAAATGGATCTGAAAACGTATGGGAAACAAGTAAGGCAAAGTTTGTGTTCGGACTGCCAAGTTTCGGATCTTTATAGGCATGTCCGTTGGCAAGCATAATCCCGGAATGATTTTCAACCACCACATGCCCAGATGGGTTACTGCAAAATGTTCGTACAGTTGTCCCAACCGATGTATTAAAAATAAATTTCCCTTCATACAAATGCTCATTGATTTCCTGCATGACAATATTGGATGTTTCAACACGAACACCTATATCTACTTGGTTACTTATCATGTGTAATCTGCGCGATTTTAAGATACCAGAAAGCCATTTAGAGCCATCTCGGCCTGGTGTAATGACCACCTTATCCGCATAAATATTTTGGTCCCCTTTTAGATTAATTCCTTTCACCACAAGCCCATCTGTTGTTTTTTCAGTTATTAAATCCACAACTTCTGTTTTATAAGACATTTCAATCTTTGTCTTTAAGTATTCGTAGATACTTTTCATGATTTCAAGATTTTGTTCAGTCCCTAGATGGCGTACCTGTGCACGTAACAACTTTAATCCAGCAGCATAACCGCGGCGTTCGATGTTTTTTACTTCATCTGTTAATGGGTCAGTAATGCTCGTGGTTGCACCATGCTGTAAGTTGATTTCATCAACATAACGAATTAACTCAACTACCTGAGAATCCGGAAGATAATCTGTCATCCAGCCGCCAAATTCACTTGTGATATTAAACTTTCCGTCCGAATAAGCACCTGCTCCACCAAAACCATTTGTAATCGAACATGCAGGAAGACACCCAGCAAATTCTTTTCTCCCAGCTGCCGGTGGACATTTCTCAATTTTCTTTTGTAAAATCGGGCAATTTCTCCGATAAATATCATGTCCTTTATCCACTAATAGAACCTTTGCGTTCGGCATTTTTAGTGTCAGTTCATAGCAGGCAAATATCCCTGCAGGGCCAGCACCCACTACTATCACATCATATCTCGTATCCATTGTCCAATTACCTCCAAAGTCATTTTACTCAACATTTGTAAATATATCAGACTATTTTTGTCTCGTCAACAATAAATACGAACTATTTATCAAAAAAATATTCCATCGTTCGGATTTCACTCATTTGTCAGAAAATTATATAAAATAGAAACGGCTGACTCGTTTTGAGTCAGCCTTTATTTCATAATTTAATAGCCCCAGCTTGCCCCGATAATGATTAATAAGATAAACAGGACAACAATTAACGCAAATCCACTGCCGATTCCGCAACCTCCTACAGGGTATGCAGGGTAACCACAACCACCATGTCCGTAATACATACACTTCACTCCTCACGAAATTGTTTCTTAACACTGTTACTTTATGTAGTAGGTACTTGACCCGTATGTGCATTCGCCTATATTATGTAATACAATGATAAAAATTGTAGGTGAAACGATGAAATCCATTTTGAAAAACTTTATTAACGGTATTTTAACAATTGTTCCTATCATCCTTGTGATCTATGTCATTTACAAAACGTTTCTATTCTTAGACGGTTTACTAGGTAACACACTGAAGCCTTATTTAAAGGAAGATTATATCCCTGGGATTGGCTTACTAACAACCATCATTTTAATTACTGTTTTAGGCTGGCTATCTACGAAATATATATCGGGGAAAATCATCCGCTTGATCGATATTCTTCTAGACAAGATTCCAGTTGTCAAAACCATCTATTCTGTTATTAAAGACACCGTCCAATCCTTTCTTGGCGAGAAAAAATCTTTCTCTAAGGTCGCCCTGGTTGTTATCCCAGGAACAGAAATGCGCAGCCTGGGGTTTATTACTTCTGAACAATTAGAGGAATTTTATTCTCCTCTAAAGGACCATGTGGCTGTCTATATCCCGCAAACATTCCAGGTGGCCGGGTTTACCTTTCTTATACCAAAGGAACAAGTAGAAATTATCGACGTCAAACCCGAGGAAGCAATGAAATTTGTCTTATCGGGCGGAATGACTTCAAGCTCAAAACAAAAGGTAAAATAAAAAAGCCGCAATCGCGGCTTTTTATTTTTCTCCGAAAAGTTTCGTGAATTCCTCGTATCCTTCCTTTTCGAGTTCATCTTTTGGAATAAATCGTAACGCAGCAGAGTTGATACAATAACGCAATCCAGTTGGGTCTGGTCCGTCATTAAAGACGTGACCTAAATGGGAATCGGCTGATTTACTCCTTACTTCTGTCCGAGTCATATAATGACTGAAATCAGCTTTTTCAATCACTTCTTCGTCTTGAATCGGTTTAGTGAAGCTTGGCCAGCCGCAGCCGGCATCGAATTTATCCAACGAACTAAACAGCGGCTTCCCAGAAACAAGATCTACATAAATCCCCTCTCTCGTTTCATTCCAATATTCATTTCGAAACGGGGGTTCTGTGCCATTATTTTGTGTGACTTCATACTGGATCGGTGTTAATTCCTTTGTTAACTGTTCTACATCCTTATTTTTCATTTTTCTCCCCCCAATGACTTTGAATAAAGCCGGCGCGACCCGAGCCTACATGATAGGATTCATAATGGGTCCGATTTTTCTTATAGTACTGTTGATGATATTCTTCAGCCGGATAAAAGGTCTGTGCTGGCAAGATTGGTGTAACAATCGGTTTGTGAAAACGGCCGCTTTCTTGTAGTTCTTGCTTGGATTGTTCGGCAAGCCTTTTTTGTGTGCCATCATGGTAGAAAATTGCCGTTTGATACGATTGCCCTCGATCATAGAATTGGCCGCCCGGGTCGGTTGGGTCAATTTGCTGCCAAAATAACTCCAATAGTTTTTCATAAGGAAAAATCTCTGGATCATAGGTGATTTGGACGGCTTCAAAATGGCCCGTAGTATCCGTACAAACTTGTTGATATGTCGGGTTTTCTACGGTTCCCCCTGTATAGCCTGAAATAACACTTTTAATTCCGGGCTGTTCATCAAATGGTTTCACCATACACCAAAAACAGCCGCCGGCAAACGTTGCAACTTGATTTGTTTTTTCCAAGTTCCCACACCCCTTTAACTTTATTTCACTTTGAGTATGAGTATACAGAATGTTTTAGGAAAAATAAAATCTCTTGACTGAAAGAAGGGCGGAGTCCTCTAAACGCTGGGCCTGGAGCTAGACAATAATAAAAGGCTAAACAAGTCACGGTCGACATCGACCTAACTTGTTCAGCCTTTCCTATTTTAATAGCTCTTTCGCTGCTTCATCTGTTTGTTTATATTTTTCCATTGTTTTTTAACTTCTGCTTGTGCACGTTTATCAGCTTTCCTTTCGATAAACGCCAACTCCTTTTGCAGCTTGTTGTAGCTTGCCAGCCGCTCAGCCGCAACCACTCCTTCTTCAATTGCCTTCACCACAGCACAGCCGGGCTCATTCTTATGCTGACAATCTCGGTAGCGACACTGGGTAGCTAATTCTTCAATTTCTGAAAAGGTCTCTGTTAAACCGTCTGAGCTTTCCCAAAGCTGCAGTTCCCTCATTCCTGGGGTATCAATCAAAACACTGCCATTCGGGAGAAGGATTAGTTCACGGTGGGTAGTTGTATGACGCCCTTTATCATCTGCCATTCGAATATCCTGAACTAGCTGTTTCTCCTCACCTAAGAGACGATTCGTTAAAGTCGATTTCCCAACCCCTGAAGAACCAAGCAAGGCAATTGTTTTTCCTGGCTTCAAGAAAGGTCCTAGTTCCTCAAATCCGGTCATCGTTTCGGCACTTACTGCAATAACTGGAACCCCACCAAAGCTAATCGCTTCAACCTCAGCCAGCATATTATCGAGATCCTGACAAAGGTCTGCCTTACTTAAAACAATAACTGGGTTTGCCCCACTTTCCCAAGCAAGCAAAAGGTAGCGTTCGATTCTTCTTAGATTCAAATCTTCATTCAGTGAATTTACGAGAAAGACAGTGTCGACATTGGTCGCAATGATTTGCTCTTGTGCGGTAAGACCAGCTGATTTTCTCGAGAACTTACTTTTTCGCGGCATGATGGCCAAAATGGTGCCTTTTCCTTCGTTACTCCTCGGCATTAGCGCAACCCAATCACCTACAGCTGGGAAGTCCTCTCTGTTAAGGGCATTGAAGCTAAACCTGCCCGATACCTCACATAATAATTCACCCTGTTCTGTCCACACCCTATACACTCGTTTGTGCTCGAGTGCCACACGGCCAAGAATCATCTCATCATTTGTATTTAATTTATGAAAATCATTTTTTACAGTTTCATTTAAACCCATTGCTTCTAAATTCATCTTTATTCCTCCAGCGAATCATTATTTTTTCATAATAAAAAACCATAGGCACACACAGCCCATGGTTTTATTCGCATAATGGAATATAGGGTACAAAGGGTCCCTAACAGGAAAATCTTTGGGCTGTGCAAACAACAATATTCAAATTACGGTTTGGAATCATCGATTCAATTGCCATTGCACTTCACCCACTTTCAATCATATTTGTTATCAGTATATGTGTAATATTCCCATTTGTAAATAAAAAATGAAAAATTTCCAAATTACTGCGATATAAGTTAGACACCTACCTATTTAAGCTTGAATAAATTATGGTGTAATCCATTAGATAGGAGTTGATAAAATGTCCGAGAAAAGAACTCATTCCGATTATCTTCAAAAAGCGGCGATGTATGAATTGTTAGCTCAATTTTATAAATACTCATTTCCAAACTTACACATGCAGTATTATTTAAAACATATAAAATACATGAATAAAGCGATGAACTTCATGCGTACCAATTCCCAACCAATACAATTACAAGCGAAGGTGCGTTTCCTTCACACCTCCCCAGATTCCCCGAACATTGATATTTATATAGACGGGAAACGAGTGATAAGGGACTTACCATTTAAAAAGGTAAGTATGATTCTGTCATTACCTGCTGGAAAACATCATATTGACATTTACCCAACGGGAAACATGGTGGACAGCGTTTTAAATAAAACGATTACTGTTGAACCTGGAAAATCCTATACACTTGCTGCAATTGACTCTGTTAAGAAATTGCGCCTGCTCGTGTTTCAGAATCAACCATCAGTACCAAGAAATGAATCGAAGGTTCGCTTTATCCACTTATCACCAGATACTTCGCCACTAGATATTGCAGTCAAAGACCGAGATGTGATTTTCCCAAATGTTTCTTATAAGCAGGCAACCCAATATTTAGGGTTAACACCGATGACAGTCGATTTGGAAGCAAGGGCAACTGGCAGTAAGACCATACTTCTACCCCTGCCGAAGGTTCAATTTATGGCGAATGAAAGCTACACAATTGTTTTTATTGGCTTAGCCAATGGTCAACCAGAATTCCAATTCATCACTATCAAGGAATAAAAAACAGGTGCCTCCTAGTGATGAGGCGCCTATTTCACTGGTACTAAAATCGTAAAGGTAATATCATCCTTCTTTAAATCAAATATATCTGCCTTTATTCTTATATCACTTTTTTGTTTTAACTGTTGCATATTAACATAAATAAGTTTATCTTTAGGTCTTATGTCGACTCCCTTTGGAATCTTATAATTTTTGCTAATAAAATTTAGGACGTACGAAATGGGGAGATGTAAACTGCCGATTGTCATTGATTTCTGACTTAAAACCAAATCACCATTTTCAAGTGCCTTAGGCTCGAAGGTTAACCTCATATTCAATTCCTCACTAAAGAAGGGCAAGGTACCATATAATTCAACCTCATCTCCCAAAATGATTCGATAATCAATCGGTGAATCAGCGGCCTCTTCCTTTAAATAATGATTGATGAGTTTATTTAAATCATTCTTATTTGAATTAACATGAAAGGAAACATGTTCACCCATTGGCACATTCAATTTGCTCGTTTGCCGGCCATCCGACGGGAACATGACCAGCGACAACATAACAATAGCGAACAATAGGTTGATTCCTATCAACAGCAGGAATCCAATTTTCCATTTGTTTTTCATCTAATTCTCCTCTGTATTGACCATATATGGCGTTTTGTCCAATTCAGGTAATACTTGTTCTTCTAATGTCTTGTTCAACCTTTGCGCAATCAACTCATAGCCTTTGTCATTTGGATGAAAATTATCTGTAAATAATAAATTTTCGTTAGAATTTAAAAACATGTCTTCTATCGAGACAAAATAGGCATTGGGGTAATTAGCAACCACCCTTTGACCAGCCTTATTCCAATCAGCAACAATCTCATCCAACTCTTTAATTTCTGAAAACCATTTAGAAAATGGATTATATAACCCCACTAATACAACCTGGGTATGGGAATTTTCCTCAATGATAACCTCGATAATTTGCTTTAAATGAGTTCGATAGGATTCTTTTTCGGTGGTAAACGTGGAAAGTTGAAGGTTTTCAATATTGTCCTTGACGACTTTCATTATGTCGTTTCCACCTATCGTTAGAATAACAAGATCTGTCTTTTGTATCACAGCTTTCATTTCTGGCGTTTTCAATCGTTTTAAAAGTTGAGTTGTCCGATTACCTTTTACGCCATAATTATAGAAATCAACTTCTTTTATACCTTTTTCTTTTTCAAGCATTGTTTCTAAATATGGCAAGTAGCCGCCTTTGTTTGTACTATCACCTACCCCTTGGGTAAGTGAATCGCCTGCTGATAAAACTGTTAATTTGCGGGGGACGAAGTCAGCGGGAACTTGTGCAAATGCCTGTGCAGCTGTTTTCTTTTCAGAATGTAACGCCCATTGGTCAACTTGATTACAAGAACAAAGGAATAATACCGTGAGAATTAGAAGGGGGAAGAGCTTTTTCATCTTAAATTCACCTGCCTTCTAAATTATAATTATTATAACACGGCTTGAATCATTCAAAACAATATGTACTATATCCTATTCCTGCCAAAAAAAATAGACCTGTCCGAAGGTCTATTGTAATGCTTTCATATCATGAATTATTTCATCAAAGGGAACATCCTTGTAACCATCATAGGATTTTTTAATATGTCCTTCTTGGTCTACTAAATATAGAGAGGTCCCATGAATCACTTGATTACCCTCGACAGGTTTTTTGACAAGTGCTTTATAATTTTTCAGGGCGAAGTTTTCAATAAACTCCTGCGAGTATCCAGTCACAAAGGTCCAATTTTTAAAATCCACTTGGAATTGTTCCCCATAACGGGTTAATACTTCAGGGGTATCGACAACTGGATCGACACTGAAGGAGACCAATTCAACATTCTTCAAGCCTTCATCCTTGACCATTTTTTGTAATTTTGTCAAGTTAGAAGTCATCGGGGGACAAACATCTGCACAGCTTGTAAAAATAAAGTCTGAAATCCATACCTTACCCTTTAAATCCTTTAATCCAAAGGATTTATTGTCTTGATTTGTAGCTGTAAAGTCCTTAATTGGCCAGTCGACGGAATTTTCTATTTCTTTTTGTCCACATGCCGACATAATGAGTGTTGTAAGAACTAAGACCACTACTAAAAACCGAGCTTTCATACCATCACCTGCAACCTTTTTTCTATTCCATATCGTGAATAGTTTAACAAAGATTTGAAAAAGAAGAAAGGAATTGGTTTGTTAATCGATTACACCTGTTCGTTCAATCGTATTCTTTACATGGACATCGAAGGTAACGTCCTTATATTTCCTGTCCCACTCCTCCTTCGTGATCGTTTTGCCTCTTAAATGGGCTTCGTATTCATTTCCAAAACCGATTGGGTCAATATCTAGTTTCTTAAAATGAAGAAGTAACCCTTCTATTTTCTTTTTCATCGTCTCATCGAACTTTTTTTCAAGAAACTTTACTGATTCTGGTTTACCTAAATCTAAGGCTTCGGTCATTTCTAATACCCTTGAATCTAATTCTACATCCACTCTAAAACGGAGGTTTTTTTTATCGACTAATTTAATTTTAGTCTTACTCCGAATGTTATCAATGCTGACATATATTTTACTGAAAATTGGTTTGTTAATGTAATTTTCATTTTTTAAGATAATTTTTTTTAATTGATCTGTCTTATACCCCATTTCTTTTGTACCAGCTTTATATTTATCAACTAATATTTTTAAATAAAAAAGATCCCCTTGCTTTAATTCATCAACTAAACGGTCATCTTTAAAAAGACCCACACCAGAAATAATAACATCTTTCCCCTTAATTTTAAGGATAGGAAGAACAGGATCCTTCCCAATATCATAATAATTATGGTTAAACTCATGCAGGGTCGGGGAAATAATTTGTTCACCCTCTACATTTTGTTTAATTAAATTATACATATATGTACCAAGGTTTAGTCTCCCTTTATTATTAGTTTCTATTTCCATAATTTCTGAAGCGGATTTATCAGCAATCGTTAAATAGACCATGTTCCCAATGGCGGCATCACGATTCAACGTGTCGACAAGCTGGATAATTCCTTTTTTGGCAAGCTCTCTACTGTAGACAACCGAACGGAGCTGACCAGAAACAAGCTTTTGGTTTGATTGAAGATTTTCTTGTTGTCTTAATCCTTTGCTTGTTTTTGCCACAGAAGTGATTACTTTTGTGGCAGATTGGGTCATCGGATCAAATTTTTGAACGACTACCGTTCCTCTAATTTGATTTGTCCCTTCCATATCATACCCTGAGGTTGTAATTAGTCCTAATTTTTCAAGAGGCTTTTGTTCAACACAACCAGCACTGATAACTATCGTCATCGACCAAACCAACAATAGTCTATGTCTGCTATTATGAAGCTTCCGCACTTGATTTCTTCCTCCTTAGGAACCATTTTTTAACCAAAACGAGCACTGAAAGAAGTACAGGATAACAGAAGGCAGATAAAAAGCCGAGATGAGCAACAAAATCAGTCATTTCACCCATTTGATACCTTGCTTTGATAAAGAATGAACCCACCCAAACAAGGAAGCCAAGGATCCATATCCCATGATTTTGTTTCCAATTTATGATCCGCTTAAATCCCTTAGATGCAGCCCATAAATAACAGCACATGTTAGGCAAGATGACTAACATCCAAAAAGAAACGGCAATAAATTCAAACCGTTCTAAGTTTGGTAACCTAACGATTTTAAACATTGATAAGACAGGCCAAATAGTCCGAGCCAACCCATTTTCAGCAAAGAATGTTATGGATATCATTGTAATCAACGTGAAAAGAATTGTTGTAAATAAATTCCCTAATTGCGAGTACAGAAAAACCTTTTTTTTATCTTTCACATATGGATATAAGAACATAAGTAGTTCAAAGCCCATTAGCGAAAAGGATGTTTTATGTATACCATTCACAATATGCTTCAAATCTGTATTTAAAAGAGGAAGCAGATTCTTAGGGTCTGCATACTGCATCGGCACGATAAGGATAAAGATCATCCAAAGAGTCCCTACTACAGAAATAAAAGCAACTCCGACTATGATACGAATGCCGCCATTAACGGCATAGATTGTTAAAAGGATTAGCGCAAGAGAGAGTTGCCATGTTGGTAAGTCAGGAAAAATCCATACTTGAACAATTTCAATATAATTCATGTGGATGACAAAAAAACTTAAGGTCATATAAAGCATATAAAAAATGTTCATGGCATTCCCAAGCCATTTTCCAAGTACATCTACCTGGATTCCATATAAATCAGCACTATCATATTTTTTCAGCATTAAAACTATCATCGCTAAGACAACGGCTGATAAGACTCCCCCGAGAAAAACAGATATCCAAGCATCATGTTTTGCTGCCAAGAATACAATCCTCGGTAATCCAACAATTCCTACGCCAGTTTGAGCAGCATTAATAAAAAACATGACTAGGAATGCATTAATCAATAATCCTTCCTTTGGCTGCAAATTCACTTTCATCCTGACCGCCCCTATTCATCTACATCCTTTTTTTCAACACCTTTTCGTTTTGGAAAAAGTTCGTTGTCAACCGGACGGTTCGTTAATGGCCTGTAAGATAAAAATTGAGCCGGAAATTTGATAATACTGTATCCTAAGTCCCTCCACCTAAAGGGATAGACTGGCATGAGATAGGGTCTCCCAATTGTAGTTAATCTTAAAAGGTGAATGAGAACAAAACAAAATGATAGCATAATTCCAATTCCCCCCCATATACCTGCTAAAACGATAATTGGAAAACGAATCATCCGAACGGCGGTACCCATTATATAGCTTGGTGAAGTAAAGGAACCTAGCGCACTAAGTGCGATGATGATTATTAAAATATTACTTGTAAACCCTGCTTGTACCGCTGCCTGACCAATTACAATACCACCAACAATACCCATTGTTTGACCTACTTTGGTTGGCAGCCTTGCCCCGGCTTCTCTTAAAAGTTCGATAACAAATTCTAAAAGAAGGGCTTCTAGTACTGGTGGGAACGGAACATTTGCCCTCGATTGACCAAGCGAAATTAGCAGTGCTGATGGAATGACTTCATAATGATAAGTCAATACAGCCACATAGGCCGGGGTCAATAATATCGATAAAAAAATAGAAATAATTCGAAGCATTCTTAAGAAAAAACCCATATTCCAACGCATGTAAACATCTTCGGTTGATTCAAAGAAACTAAGGAAGGGTGTTGGTCCATAAATAGCAGATGGAGAACGATCCATCATTACGGCAACCCTCCCCCTCATTAAGGATAGGGTGACTCGATCTGGTAGTTCAGTTGACATGATTTGCGGGAATATCGTCCAACTATTATCCTCTATCAATTGGCCAAGAACCGTAGTATCCGGGATGTAATCATACTCTAACTCTGAAATTCTTTGGCGAAAGGTATTCACATTATCTTCATCCGCAATATCCTTAATATATACAAGCTTTCCAGGTGTTTTCACCCTTTTTCCGATCGTGATATCCTCCATGCACAATTGTGGATCTTTCAAATTACTTCTAATAATATTTAAATTACCAATAAGTGATTCTGTAAAAGAAATCTTTGGACCATAAACAAGGGACTCGGTTTCTGCCTTTTCAAGGGATCTTTCAACAGTTGTTCCGACATTTGCAAGGATCCCGTAAGGTTCACCATCCACATAAATGTACGTTTTTCCTTCTATTAAGGCTGAAACGATTTCTTTTAATTGATTGGCTGCAGAGATTTCTGCAATCGGCAATATTTGAGCAAGACTCTCGGTGGTCCATTCAACTTGTGTATTTTGTTGAACGGGTAATAATGCAAATTCATCAAAGCTTGTTTTATCAATAAGGCTGCTTAAAAAGCAAAAGATAATCTTTTTACCATTCTTTTTTAAGGTCCGAAAATTCAGATCTGAACAATCGCCTATCTCTGCTTTCAATTCTGATTTTAGATCGTCCACATTTAAACTATGAGGTTTTTTATCTTCAGACTGTTTATTTTCTGATCTTCGCTTAAACATTGGCAACACCTTAACCATTCAGTTTTTTTTATCATTACCAAAAACGCTAATTTTAACCAAAAGAAAAGAAGGGTGTCAGGCACCATGTGAAAACTTCACATGGTGCCTGACACCCTTCGTCTGATAAATTTATTCAAAATAATACATGAGGGCAATTGTCCCCGGTCCAGTGTGAGTGCTTATCGTAGGACCCGTGTAATCAATCGAAATATCTTTATACCCAGTTAATTCAGTAATTGCCTTTTTCAGTTTAGAGGATAATTCGTATGCTTCCGCATGAACAATGCCAGCACCACATATCGTTTTTCCTTGGACATCCTCCGCAAATTGCTTGGCCATATATTTAACCACCTGTGTATGGCTGCGAACCTTGGCGACAGGATTGTATTCCGCGCCTTCAAGCGAGGCAATCGGCTTGATATTTAATAATGAACCAATAAAGGCTTTGCCCTTACCAATCCGTCCACCCTTCACCATGTTCTCAAGGGTATCTATCATAATATACAATTTTGTATGTTCGCGCACCCTATCAAGCCGGTTAAGGATTTCGTCCATACTCTTACCCTGCAAGGCCATTTCCGCTGCTTCCTTTACCTGGAACTGGAGGGCTATCGAGATAAACATCGAGTCAATGACTGTAACTTTCGTTTTCGTCATTTGGGCTGCACTCTCAGCAGATCGAACCGTTCCGCTCATTTTGCCTGTCATATGGATTGATAATACCTCATAGCCTTCTTCCCCAAGCCGGTTGTAAACTTCAAGAAAGGTACCCGCAGAAGGTTGGGAACTTTTCGGTAATTCCACGGATTTTTTCATTACTTCTATGTATTCAGCTGCATCAATTTCCACTCTGTCTAAGTAAGATTCACCATTTATCGTTACGGACAATGGCACAACCACTATACCCAGTTTTTCGGCCATTTCTAGCGGCATGTCCATTGTTGAATCGGTTACAATTTTAATTTTGTTCATAACAATCACTTCCCTAACAGTACTGCTATGTATTATACCGTTAACTACTATTGAAAGGAATAACATCCATCACTTTTCATGTTTTTTAAAATAAAAGAGCACCGCTGGGGGATACCCTGCGGTGCTCGAATGGCATTAAGCGTTATTCTTTAATTCTCCAACTTTAAACAATTGTTCATAATCTGGCCACTTCATGACCTTTTTCAAATAATCTTTAAAGGAGTAGCATTTTTTCAAGTTTTTTTCGTTGTAAAGCGACGTAACATACGTCTGTAAACGGACTTGGATCATAAATTTATAAGTGCTATCTTCCTCCAATACAGGAATGTCCATGACTTTAACCTTCTGTCCAACAACATTTTTGAACTCTAGGCTTTTGAATAACAAAATATCAATCCTCTTTTTCACCCGTTTGAGTATATTATACACTCTTTGGTCCTCGAAATGTGTCTAAATATGCTTGGATTAAAAAAATATTTATGAATTATTAATATGTTGATACTTAAAATACATAAAAAACAGGTCTTTCATCTAGTTAGTTAAATATATTCGTACAACAACAAAAAAAGACCCTAAGGTGTTTTATCTCTTAAGGTCTTTTTGCATTCCATTTATGCTTCGACTACCTCATCTTCTTTGTCTTCTTCCTGCAGCTTTTTCAAGCGTTTGCGGTAGACAAACTTCGATAAATTAATACTAATTTCATAAAGGAGCAAGAGTGGCAAGGTTACCACAAAATCAGACATAAAGTCTGGTGGTGTAATAACGATTGCAATAATAATCAGAACGAAATACGCATATTTACGAATTTTTGCTAAAACAAACGGATTAATGATGCCAAGTGAAGTCAAAAACATAACGACGACTGGAAGCTCAAACAGTACCCCGAATGGCAAGGTCATATTCATGATAAAGCTAAAATATCTTTCGGCAGTGAAGTTTGTGACAAACATATCTTTTCCCATATTCACCAAAAAGTCTAGAACCATCGGAAAGATAATAAAATAGCCGAAGGCAAGACCAATGATAAACAAGAAAAATAAAGCCGGAACATAAGAAATCGTTATTCTTCTTTCTATCGGTCTTAATGCTGGTCTAACAAATAGCCAAATTTGCAAAGCGAGAACTGGAATAGTACCCGCCACAGCTACAACAGTTGCCAGCATGAAATAAATCCACATTATATCACTTGGTCCGAGAACCATCAGTTTTGTATTTCCAACAAACCATTTATAGATATCGTCTACATAAATAAAACCGGCGATAAAAAAGACTACAAACGCAAGTGCAGATACAATAATTCTTTTGCGTAGTTCTTCTAAATGATCAACTAAATTTAATTCTTTATCATCCATGTACTTCCCCTGCCAATTTCAAAAGGTTAAAGATGTGCACGTATATATCGCTCATAGAGTTGACTCTAAACGAAATGGTGCCATTGTTTTAATAAGATGAACAAGTTTTCATGCGCTTTTATAGGTTAAACCCTGAGAAGAAAAAGGTGTAAGACTTAAAATCTCACACCTTATTTAATCAAATTTTTCTTTTCTTCATCAATGTCTTTCATAACATCGTCTGTTAGTTCACGGGTTGACTTTTTAAATTCTTTTAATGTTTGTCCGAAGGCGCGGCCAATTTCCGGAAGTTTCTTAGGTCCAAAAATAATCAATGCAAGTGTTAAAATCAAAATCAATCCTGGTATACCGATATTAGAAAACATGGATTTACATCCCCTTTAATTGTTGTATTATATCTACTATGATTATAGTACCGAAAATTCGTTTTTAGTTAGTTATATGCAATAATTCATAGTAAATTCACAATATCTAGAAAAAGTAAAACAATAGTGATATATAGCATTTTCGTATCACATTATTAATTACTAATGACAATTTAACAATTACAACTAACGAAGTCAATGATTAAATGCGTTTATAGAATTATTAAAATATTTTGATAACTTTCTTTTATTTGAATATAATTGGATCATTAATAACATATATTTTTCAAAATGACAAATAATAAGGATAGGATGTGATGAGGATGGAATTTTCACTTTGCAGTTATGATGGGGCTCTTCCTGTGGAGGTAACACTTGATGATGATAATGGAAGATACACCATTCGTAAAAGCGATCGTAGTGGGGAATATTTTAATAGCCCACTGGAACTAATAAGCTGGGTTAAAACACATTTCAACGAAAGAGAATTTTGCCATCCACATGAATTTAGGGGTATGCTAGCTAAATTAGCAGATTACGAATTAAATGGATCCTATTTCTAATATCAAACAAAAGAAAGCACCAGCGATGCGCTGATGCTTATTTTTATGAGTCCAAACCTGATCAATCCGAGCTACGATTTTCTTTCATATATTTTGAATTCATAATCGTACGGATTCTTCTCATCCATTAAGCCCTTTTCACTAGACACTAGTTCCCATTTGCTACGATCAAATTCAGGAAAAAACGTATCCCCTGCAAATTTTTCATGAATAAGCGTGATGTATAGACGATCCGCAAACTCAAATGTCTCGTTAAATATTTCTGCTCCACCAATGACGAAGATTTCTTCGCTTTGCTTTTTGCTGTACTTTACAAAATCCTCAATGGAATAAAAAACCGTACAATCTTCACTCTGATAATTAACCTGGCGGGTGATCACAATATTTTCTCTGCCAGGAAGGACACGACCAATGGATTCATGCGTTTTTCTTCCCATCGCAATTGGATGGCCCATCGTGACCCTCTTAAAGAATTTTAAATCCTCCGGCAATCGCCATGGTAATTGATTATCTTTCCCTATTACTCTATTTTCGTCCATCGCGACAATAAAAGAAATCATACACTCACTACTCCTTTAATGTGAGGGTGTGGATCATATCCCTCTAGTGTAAAGTCTTCATACTCAAAAGAGTAGATATCCTTGACTTGTGGATTAATTTTAAGAGTCGGCAACGCTCTCAGCTCTCTCGCCATTTGCAACTTTACTTGTTCGAGATGGTTTTGATAGATATGAACATCCCCAAAGGTATGGATAAATTCACCTGGCTCCAAGTCGCACACTTGGGCAATCATCATTGTTAGCAGCGCATAGGATGCGATATTAAACGGGACGCCAAGAAATACATCGGCTGAGCGTTGGTAAAGCTGGCAGGACAGCTTCCCATCTGCCACATAAAATTGGAACATACAGTGGCACGGCGGTAAAGCCATATTATCAACATCAGCAACATTCCAGGCATTGACAAGTAGTCTTCTTGAGTTGGGATTCGTTTTAATCTGGTTGATAAGCTCTGTGATTTGGTCAACGGTTTTTCCATCCGCACCTGTCCAAGAACGCCATTGGTGACCATAGACAGGACCTAATTCCCCATTTTCGTCTGCCCATTCATTCCAAATGCGGACCCCGTTTTCCTGTAGATACCGAACATTCGTATCCCCATTTAAAAACCAAAGCAGTTCATAGATAATCGATTTTAAATGTAATTTTTTGGTCGTCACGAGTGGAAATCCCTCTGCCAAATTAAATCTCATTTGATAACCGAAGGTACTAATTGTACCGGTACCAGTTCGGTCGCCCTTTATGTTTCCACTTTCTAGTACATGCTTACATAATTCTACATATTGCTTCACCGTGGACACTCCCTTATCTGCACATATTTATCTATTTTATCAATCAAGGACAAATTAGTGAAGCGATAGCTGTTTCAAAAATTCAAATGTTTTTGGTGCTTTCTTCCGTAATAGTTCTTTTGTACCATCATTTAAATAGTACATTGCGAAGGTCTCTGCAAAATATTCTTCCGGATATAAAAAATAGCTGTTTCCCGGAAATAATTGTTCATGTTCCTTTTCCCATACGCTCATAAAGTCCTTGGAACCACTAATTTCCCCATACACATAGCGATCGATCGAATGGGCCAACTCATGTAATTCTAGATTTACAGAACTATGACCCTTTCCTGATTCACTGGAACCAATCTTAGCAAGGACCACCTTCGATCCTCCAATCCCTGGGACATCATCCCAGGTTACGTTAGATGTATAACCCCGCGGAACCTGCCCTTCTAATTGCCTTGCAGTGGGATTATCCGTTAGCTTTCCATTAAAAAGTTTCAGGTTAATTCCCTGATTGTTTATTTTTTTCAAAAGGGAGAAAGGTAAAGAATTGATTCTGGAAATCATAGCAGCCGCTTCTTGTTGATCAAAGTGCTCCTTTGGTAATACAATTATTTGATCTAAAAGTGCTACTGACCGATCATCTTCAAGAGATTGGTAGATTAGCGAATTTCTAGGATAATCTCCAAGCAAAATACCATCATAAGAAGCTTGTGATGTAGTTATGGATGATAGAAACAAACCAGCGATTAGTAGAGTAATTACCGATTTACGCAAATTATCATCCCCTAATAATTCAATATATTAATTGAATTATAACATAGGACTTAGTTAGTTAATTTGAATTTACAAGCCAAAAGTGGGGAATAAAGGCAAAAAGCTGCCGAATCCGGCAGCTTCACAATTTTAATAAATTTAAACTTCTAATCCATAATTTCGGCAAAGGGAGGCTAATCCACCTGCAAAACCACTGCCGATCGCGTTAAATTTCCAATCACCGTTATGGCGGTAAAGTTCACAAATAACAACCGCTGTTTCGACCGAAAAATCCTCGCCAAGGTCAAATCTTAAGACCTCATTATTAGTATCTTCGTCAACCAAGCGAACAAAGGCATTAGAAACTTGGCCGAAATTCTGGAATCTTGCGTCCGCATCATGAATGGTCACAGTAATCGCAATTCGATGCACATGCGTGGGAACTTTACTAAAGTCAATCTTGATTTGCTCGTCGTCTCCGTCACCTTCTCCGGTTCGATTATCACCCGTATGTTCAACAGAGCCTGAAGAGTGAATCAAATTATTGTAAAAAATAAAGTCGGAATCCTGGATAACTCTGCCATTCGCATCTGTTAAAAACGCGGATGCATCCAAGTCAAAGTCATTTCCACCATGATAACGATTCGTATCCCAGCCGAGGCCAACAATTACCTTGGTTAGCCCAGGGTTCGTTTTTGTTAAATCAATTCTTTGTCCCTTTGCTAAGTTAATACCCAAACGTATCACCTCTATTTGAACTTTATTAATTACCTAACTAAAGGAACGAACAACTTCACTAAGGCTGGCAGCATTTGTACCACTGCCGATTGCCGCAAACTTCCAGTCATTGCCGTGACGATAAATTTCTCCTGTCACAAGGCATGTTAGCCCGCTATAATCATCTGATAAATTATAATGGATGAGCTCTTGATTGTTTCCAGGATTCACGACTCGGATAAAAGCATTTTTCATCATCCCAAAGTGCTGCTTTCTCTTCACACAGTCATAGATATTAACAACGAAAACAAGTTTCTGAATATTGGACGGTACTCTGCTTAAATCGATCATTACCTGCTCGTCATCACCGTCTCCGTCGCCTGTTAAATTATCTCCTGAGTGTTGTACACTGCCGTCATTGCTCTTTAAGTTTCCAAAATAAACAACGTCCTTATTGTTTTGCAGCTTGTCGTTTGCACCAAGCATAATAACGGAAGCATCACAGTCTATATTAGCTGAACCACCGCCACTGAATAAACCGCCGAATAAGCCGCCGCCCCCGCTGCTTTGTACTGGATCCCAGCCCAAACCTACCATGATTTTAGATAATCCTGGATTACTCTTCGTTAAATCAACACGTTGCCCTTTTTGTAAATTAATAGCCAATTCAATCACCCCAATAAGAAATTTAGTAAATCAAAAACTATTTATTAACTAAGATTGTTTCAACTGTTTAAAGTTATTTTGCAGTTGTTCTAAACGTTTGGTGCCTTCAATCCGCATCCGTTTATTTTCATCTTCGATAGCCCTTGTTTCCTGCATGCCTTTGATGATAATATTCCAAGATTCTTCAATCGTCTCGATTTTTATACTTGGACCTCCGGCAAGCCTAGCAATATCTGTGCTTTGCTGGGAGATGTTTTGCGCATTTTTCAGAAGCATTTCATTTGTCCTGCGGTCAAGTTCACTCATTGAATCAGCAACCAGCTTTTGTCTTTTCGCCGCCATCGCTTGAATCAGACCATTTTTAAAAATCGGGATGGTCGTCACAAATGCCGAATTGATTTTTCCAATCAGTTTCGTATTTCCTCTTTGCAAAAGACGAATCTGAGGAGCAGTCTGCAGGGAGACCATTTTGGCCATTTCTAGATCATAGATGCGTTGTTCTAATAACTCAATGACATTTTTCAGCGAGTCCAATTGCATGGAGGCAAGTTGATCACCTGCTCCAGCTCGGGATTCAAGCTGGGGAAGTTGATTATTTTTTAGCTCCTCAACTTTTATCTCACCCGCAACAATATACTTTTCAAGCGTTAAATAGTATTGATAGTTTTGCTCATACATTTGCTCGAGCATATTTGTTGCATCAACCATTTCATGCTGATATTTCGATATTTCTATGTATACCTTGTCGATCTCGGAGCCCATGGTTTGGTATTTCCCGAACAGCTTTTCGACCACTTTTCCACCCTTTTTAAAGAGCTTACCAAAAAATCCACCTGAAGTTTTTTGAAAGTCCTTAGCATCAAACTTATCCATAATCCGGCCCAGTTGTTTAAGCAGTTCACCAGAATCCTCCACTTTTGAAGTCTTCATATTGTTTAATATCTGATCCGAAAAACGGGAAATTTGGACGGCTGGTTCCTTCCCAAACTCTAAAACTTGGATTTGGTCACGCTCATCAATCGTACGGGCTAAATTTTGAATTTCTGGTTCTTTCCGAAGTGCAAGTTTTATGTCAGAGACTTTTGTTTCTGTTAGGATGTCATCCGTACCTGCTGGCTTTAAACCGCTTGATGGATTCGGCGTAAGAGTCACTAATTAATCTCCCCTTAAATTTTTTAAGATTCCTTGAAAAAGCCCTTTTTTAAAAATAGACGGTTCTTTAAATTCTAAATCAAAAACAACGTCTTCAAGCCAATGCTTATCAAATAAACGTTCGTCCAAGAAATTTTCAATATCATTATGACCAGGAGGATTATACAGGATGATATCAATACCAAATTGATTTAATAGCAAGATAAGTGCTGCATCTGACCTTGAGAGTATACCTGCTAATTCATTATTGAAAATGATTAATTTAGGTATATGTTGCGAGTAGTCAAATCTTTCGATTAACTGAATGATGGGTTTTGGCATAAACAAGGCCTGTGTAAATAAATACATTTTTACTTCTTCTATACTTTCCTTCGGGAAGGGCTTTAAACCTGGTTTTTCACAGATTCTCCTAACGGCATTAGCGATTCCTTTTTGTAATCCTGAAGATAAAAAGGAATATGGCCAGTAATGTGCTTGCATCATAGTAGCCGGATTAATTAAGCCATCCTTATCAAGGGCATTTCGATAATGAAAGCGAAAATCACTTGTGCTTGTCATCGTGATTGGCAAACGGCGAATCAGTAAACTATGCTCTAATTCACTGAGTGATTGCAGACGGTCCCAGTACTCTTTGCGATTTTTACTAACACCCTGTACTTTAGCAAAGATAGAAGGTATTTTGACTTGTCCGTTCCCCACCTCAAAATCTGGTCTGACCATCGCCATTTCTTTCCCAAGAATAAATAGTTCATCATAGGTCGTTTTTAATGTAATCGAGGACGGAGTATAGTCCCTTAATTGCCATGGTTTATAAAGACCTGAACCCTCTTGGTTTAAAATCGTTTCAATTTCTTTTGAGGCTCTATATGCAACCGTTGCCTTACGACTGCGCTTTTCCTTCGGGAACGGTTCCGCAGGCAGCTTATTTTGGAATTGATGCGAGAAGATTGGGTCCTCCATCATACCTTCTAAAATATCCTTACCTTCTGGATGGAAAATAACAATATCACAGGCAAGCCTGCTTAAATAATATAAAAAATATTGGTGGCTTTTCTTAAAGTCGCCGTACCACAAAAATTTAGGCATTTCGATTTGTGGATCAGCCCTTTCCAAAACGGGCTGTAAATGATTGATGGACCATTTAACAATGTCAACAAGCACCCGCCTAAGCTCGTGGTTCTTTAACCCGTCCCTTTCAAGTTTTGCGTACAACTCCAGTGTTGCGATCATCGCTTCTCTTATCTTCCTATGGATTACCGGTACCTTTGATTTCAACAATAACTGTTCCCCATCTAGAAAAGCCGTAAATCGGTTGATGGACAGCTTTTGTTCACGATTAATATTTATGACTTTTTGAATGGATTGAAAGTGAGTGTTGTTAATTGTTTTATCTAGTGATTCCTCACTTAGCAAATGAAGTCTCCATTCCTCATTATTAACATAATCAAAAAGCTGGTTATAATAGGTATCCGTATCAATTGGTATCCCAAGGAACTTTCCAAGTACTTGCCCAATGTTAATTTTTCCATTTTCTAATGAATAATTTGGCCGTTCAGGTAGCTGTTTTTTCAGCAATCCGTGCCAATTTTCATACGAAAGGGATACTGGATGGGCGATTAGCTGATTTAATGATGGATGCATTCATAATCCCTTCCTCAAAAAAGAAAGCTATTTTTCTAGCGCTAGAAAATTATGTAAGGTTTCCATAACATCATATCATAGTTATTTAATTGGTTCATTTGTTTATACGAATGTCATAAAAAAATGTTTCGTCTTTTTCACCATTTCCTCATTTTTCACCTTTTTCCTTGTCCTTACATACTATTTGAGTACTGACGTTAAAGTAGGTGACTCGAATGAGATTTTTATATAAGCGGCCTAGGATAGAACACATTCAGGAAGAATTAAATACCGTGATGGAAGTGATGGTTTCCGATGTTTTTATTTACCTAGATTTATTTGTGTTTAGCTTAATCTTTACGATGCTGCTTTCTTCAACATTGCATTCACTAGCCATGTCGATTCTATTCTTTTTTGGATGCTATAGTTTATTTTCTTGCGTATACTTATTTGTTTTTAACCGAAAAGTGAAATAGATTAAACTATAAGTTGTTGCAGCTGTAAAAATTGTTGGGTAATCTCCTCCCCTGCACTAACACCATAATTTTTTGTAAGTGTAAAATCACTAGTGCCTGACACCCTTGCAAGCTCACCATGGGCTGGGACAAATCGATATTGGCAGTTTTTCAGAAAGTCCCAATCTAGTACGGAGTCCCCCGCACCCGCAATGACTTCCATACCTTCTCGCTTAGAGATAAATTCAAGTGCATCCCCTTTGCTGATCGCAAGAGGGATAAAGTAGAGCTTTCTCCCCTGTACGGAGATCCTCCAACCATACGATACAGCCAAATCATTAATCGCTTTTCGATCTGAAGCAGGTGGAAGACTGTTTAAGATGAAATAGAAAAATAAATTCTCCGCCTGCTTTATTTGCCCATCAAAATGAAAGCCTTCTCTTTTTAAAATCGCAAGCAACTCATTTTGGGGAACCGATTCCGCGTTCATACGCTGAAAAATATAGGTCGACCAATCTTTCATTATTTCACCTTCATTAATAATATTGGCCCCATTTGAAGTAATTGCATATTTTAGCTGTATGTCCTCCTTAAAAATGTAGAAACGGTTAAATTGCTCTGTTGTCCTCGTTGTAACCGGAACAAAAAGACTAGTTAGTGATAGCTCTTTTAAAGCAAAAAAGGATCGTTCTGTCATATAGGCAACCCAATTATTATCTTTTTTTTCAACGGGTTTTATGACTGTTTTATCTAGTTCTCCTAGTTCTTCTATAGCCCGTTTCGAATAAACCAATGTACGATCAAGGTCAGATGCAAAGATCATTTTTTAATCCCCTTAACCGACTTGATTAAGCCGCAGCATAAGTACTTTAAATTTGGATATGGTACAACCTCTACACCCTTTTCTTCGGCAAGCATTAGAATATGTTTGACAAAGGGACTTGAAGGATCGCGCATTAGTATCTTCCATGGAACCCTGCGAAGCAGAACTCTTGTTGTTTCTCCGACTCCTGGTTTGATATAATGGGTACTTTCAATTTCAAACTCAGATTGAATTCGCTTGACGTCCTCCATCCCCAAGAATCCAGTTTCTATTTTCTCAGTTTCCTTATGTGTAGCCATCTCCGCCGCTTCGCTTGCAATGTTTACAAATTCATTGCTAATCAAATCAATATATTCATTGGAAACATCAACAGGAATCAATTCCTCGTAATACTTAGCTCCATGGAATTCATCCTTCCCGATATATTGATCATTTAAAACCGTCCTGCTTACCAACCCAGATACAGTTGAGTTTAAACATGCACTAGGAATTAAAAAATCCTCGCGAGTTCCGAACAAAGTGGTACAATAACCTGGATCTGCGATGACTGCTAATGTGTCGTCGAGGTTTATCCCATTTTTTTGTTGATAATCATGACAGGCTTTGGTCAATTCAAGCGAAATTGCCCCTTTACCTGTCCACCCATCAACAAATTGAATATCAGCCTCTGGATGTTGGCTAAGAATATATTGAAGTGCATTTTCGTCAATCCCTCTGTCGCGGATAATTGAAACACTGTAATGCGGCAATAATACATGGTAATGCATGTGAATATACCTTTTTATTAATATCCCCACAGGCGTTCCTGCACGAGCCAGAGAAACAAGTACGGCCCTATCACCCTTAGATTGATAGATTTGTTCAGCCACAACACCAATACATAGGGCAACTTTTTGTTTGTATTCCTGTAAGGTTTCCCAAAATAAATCCACATACGCCTTTGGCGGCTGGTACTCAATTGGCAGTGATTCGCTGTAGTGAACACCTGATTGAACCATCAATTCCCGATTTTCAGTCGAATCCTCTAGCTGTATATCACTTAAATCCTTTAATAGAAATTGAACATCCTCCGCATTATAGCTTCCGATCTTTGCCGGTTTATTGATTCTGGTTTTCAACTTGTTCACCTCGATATTCAGAAAAAAAGACAAGTCTTATCATCTTTATTTGTAATTTATTTAGTTCTTTCAGTAATGGTTGAAGATTCTCTAACTTTACTGTTCTTTCAAAAAAGATAAATATTTCATCGTAGAATCCTGGTGGAATATTGTAAAAAAAGTGAGTAATATCTTGGTCTTCAGGATTAGGAAAAGACGCACCATACCTCGCTCCGTATCCTACTTTGTCTTCGATAAAAATCGGGCTTCGGGTTGTGGATTGATAATAAACACCTTTACCCATTTCGGCAGCTAATTTCATCGGAAGATACATAAACTCTCCAGTTCCTAGGCAAAGCGTCCTTTTTCCAATCCTTTTTTTGTTTAAAACGGCCGCAGCTGCAGAGGTTTTCTGTTGAAGACTCCTATTTTCCGTACTGCTTAGGCCGAATCGACCTGTCTCTTTAATAAATGCTGCCTTATTCATCGGGTTATTGGATGAATAGAGGGTCATGGTAAAAAAAGGTGATAGGTCTATTTGTTCGACAGAGGACTCGACGCGCTTGTTCGATTCCTCTTTTATTGACCAATTATTCATTTCATTATGCTGTTTAACCTGTACTGTACCAGCCAAAAGGCTTACCACATTAATTTTTATCCCCAGGTCCTGTTCAAGACGGATAAAACCATATCGATTTTCTTCTGAACGCCAATCCAAAATGGAAACAACGGTATAAACATGTCTTGGGAATTTAGCATGGATTGATTGGATAATATTTAAAGCGGTTTTACCCGTTGTCAGTTCATCATCAACGAGGATGATTTCTCGTTCATTTTGTATCATTTCTAACGGAATAAAACAACGATGTGATGTCGCATGGGAATGCTCTTCTTCAAAGGTAATTTTTGGTTTTTCCTGTTCGAGTTCTTCTCTAGTGGTATGAAAGTATTCAGCCGATTTAAAGCAATCAAAGAAAGCATGCCCAAGTGAGGTGGCGGTTTCAGCAAATCCTATCACTACAGGACGAATATTGTCAGGGATAAAGTCCTTACTCTGATATGATTCTCCATTTTTAAAGGAGGTTAATAGACTCTCAGTTTCTAAACATTTTATCTCCTTTACCGTTTCAAGGAATCTCGCACCAAGAAGTGCTCCAGTTTGCAGTCCCTTATTGGGATCAATTGGTAAGTGTTTACCGAGCACTTTACTTACAAACAAAAACGACCGTTTCTTATTTATTCTGGCTGCCATTGTAAATAATTCTTCTAGTGGCAAATCATACGGATTTTCAGAAACTTCTATCTCTGTTTCAATCGAGTCTAGGATATTATACATATACTTCTTTTTTGATAAGGTCAATGGTTGTGAATTCTTCATGTAACACCCCGTACAGCTGTGATTTTAAGATGGTTTTCTTTGCCCAATAATAATGAGGTTTTATCTCATTCATTTTATTAGCAAAATTACTTTTCAAAACGCCAATATCCCCATTTGCCGCATTTATGATATTGCTAGCATCAATGAATTCCTCGTAAGAAACGACATTTAGGGCTTGCACTACTTTGATATGTGAAGGATGAATAATCGTTTTTCCTGTTATTCCGTTTGCAATATCCATTAAGATTTCCTGGATTAAACCATCCATATGTTCATTGATTAATTTTGCTCTCCATTTCAACCCTTCATCCCCGTACCGTTCGCGGAACGGTGTTTGCCTAAGCTGCGGCTTTAACATTCTCTTTTTCGCAGAAAAATACTCCCAAACTGGACCCGATACAACGTAGGAACTATCAAAGCGTTGAAAGACATTGATAATATCTGAAATGCAATCTCTTAAGACAGCGATATCATAAACGGTAGTATCCGCACTACGGCGAATTCCATATAATCCACAAAAATCAGTAGCCCCAATCCGAACATTAAGAATAATGTCCTTGTAGCGATCAAGAAGATTCTTTATACTCATTAATTCTTCCATTCTCGTTTCTTTTTGAATGACCTTTGCTGTCTCCAAGATCGGCATAGCATAAAATGGGTGCTCCTTTGTATGTAATCGGTGTACTTCCATTAATAATTCTTCTCCAATTTCAGCGCTGAATTTTGGAAGCACGACCCCAGTAAGCAGACTTATTGCATCCCCTAATTGTTCGGTAACCCGTTTTAACTGCTCAAGGTTTCGGATTCGGATAAACATAAGCGGTAGATCTGTATAGCTCAAAAAGCCTTTATTTAATTCAAAAAATAACTTTAATAATTCACTGATAAGCATAGCCTCAGCATCAGTTACCTCGTTATCACCAACAGCATCTTCTAAGTCGATGACAAGGGAGGTTAAACCTTCATGCTTCTTAGAGAGGATTTCTTGATGAATATTAGGGCGTGTGGCAGGCATATAAAGCGTGGCGCCTAAACCATAGGACAGTAGTTCACGGTGAGAATATTTAGTATAAGCCTGCGGTTTTTGAAAGAAGAATCGTTTAATTTCATTTTCGTAAAAGTATGTAAAAAATTCCATAACCACTTTCTCCTCTTTAAAGGTAAAAAATAGAGGAGACGGACTCTCGTCAGCTCCCCTTTTTAGTCAACAATTTTTAGTTTTCTTTGCTAGTTTCCTTTTTCTTATTCATGAAGTGAACAATAAAGGTAGCTCCAAATGTTACGGCTAGAATAATAAAGAAATGTAATGATTCAATATGGATGTTGAATAATGGTAAGGTTAGTGCCATCTTAATAGAAATGATTAGGATTAAGATATAAGCCGTAGTTTCAAGTTCAGGAATCCTGTCAATTAGTGTAAGAAATACTCCGGCAACGCCACGCATCATTAACACGCCAAGGATCCCACCTACAAATAAAATCCATACCTGATTGCTGACACCAAATGCAGCCAGTACGCTGTCTACTGAGAATGCAATATCCATTAATTCAACGGCAGCTACCGTTCCCCAAAAGGTACCAAATAAGCGTATTAGCAAGCCGCCTTGGTTAATTCCTTCTGCTTCCTCATCATCGTGACCATCATCACCTTTACGCTTATCGATGAAATACTTAATCGCTAACCAAGCAAGATACGCGGCACCAAGGGCTTTAATGACCCAAAACTTGATTAAGTATACTCCGATTCCAATCGCAATAAATCGGAATATATATGCTCCTAATAAACCATAGAACAAGGCTCTCTTACGCTTTTTAGGTTCCAAATGTTTAACCATAACGGCTAAAACAAGCGCATTATCAGCAGAAAGTAATCCTTCTAAAATAATAAGTGTCCCAATAAGTCCCCAGCTGACTGGATCGGCTAATATTCTACCCCACATATTCAAATCAAAAAATTGCGCATAGGTGTCCAAGATATGATTCAAAACTGACATTAAAGTAATTCCTCCTAGAATAGAAAAGCGGATGCGCCTTGTTCAGGGGCGACAATCATAAGACGACCCGGCGTGAAGGTTATTCTTTAACCTTCACGACGGATTGGCTGTAGACCATAGAGCCCCTAGGCGCAGCAGCTAGACATATTGTTAACAAAGCTTTTGTAAAAAGACCCATTATTGATTGGGTCTCTTCATTTTGAAATATTAACCTATAGATAGTCCAAAGTCAGTTGCAAGTGCAGCTAATCCGCCTTGATAACCACTGCCGATGGCACTAAATTTCCATTCACCATTGTGGCGATACAATTCACCAACAACAATTGCTGTTTCAATCGAGAAGTCCTCACCTAAATCATAGCGAATCAATTCTTCACCGTTTGCCTCATTGTAAATGCGGGCATAGGCATTTGAAACCTGTCCAAAGTTTTGATTTCTGCTTTCTGCATCATGAATTGTAATTGTAAACGCAATCCGCTGAATATTGGCTGGAATAGTTGTAAGACTTACTTTAATGCCTTCATCATCACCATCACCAGCACCTGTGCGATTATCTCCGGTATGTATTACAGCTCCATTTGCTCCTTGTGGATTATTATAGAAAATAAAGTCACTTTCATTCGAAACTTTTCCATTTTCTCCTAATAGGAAAACAGATGAATCTAAATCAAAGTCATTTCCACCATCATATTTGTTTGTGTCCCATCCTAATCCAACCACAACATTTGTTAAACCAGGATTGGTTTTTGTTAAATCAACTTTTTGACCTTTTGATAAACTTACTGCCATTTTTCATTCCTCCAATTTAGGTAATAGTCTATTTACGAGTTTGTCATAAAAAGGTTTCATTTATTATAATAAAATTTTTTCCTGCCAATAAGCAAATTCACATTAACTCATCCATTTAGGTGGTGTATTTTTAGCCCAAAAAATGGACCCTAACTCATGATGGCTCTGGAAATTATCATGGTAGGTGTGGTAATGAAAATTGAACCAGTAGCCTGCTTGCGGTGGATTATCTCGTCTTACATGAAAACGAAGTATATCTTTACCGATAGCGCGATTGTTAATATTAAAGATTTTTTCAGAAAGCCCGGCACCAGGATGTTCGGTTATGGTGAGATTTTTCAAATCTTCTTCAGGAAATTGGACTGCAATTTCTTCAAGTGCAGTTTCGATATTTGGTAAAATAATTTCCCTGAATTCATTTTCGATGACTGGTTTAATCTTTGGACCAAATTTTTGATATGACTGGAATTCTGCTTGTTTTATTAATTCTTCAATAAACTTTTCTTTATCAAAATCTGATTCTTCAATAAACGTGTTTGTTTGTCCAAAGTGACTTTCGGTCGATGGCGCTTCAAAGGCATCACGATCGGCTAGATTCTCTGCATTTACCGTATTGATTAATTGTGTGGGGGTAACAAGTCCAAAAGTTAAAACAGATACTAATACAAATAACGTTTTACGAAGCCAATTGTTCATTTTTCATTTCACCTTATTCTTAGCAAGATTATGTATAATCTATTTTTTTCTAAAATTAGTTATTATACAAAATATTATACTTCTTTTTTCTTGTAAATGGAAAAAAACAGTTTAAATATCACAATTTAATCATAGAAAAAGGATGTCGGCTGACATCCTAATTAGCAGTGGGCTTCAAATGCCCCAAGTAAATTATGCATAACTGTTTCCATCGGCATTCCTTCAATATCATGTCTAGGAATGAAATGAACGACTTTTTTATCTTTTAATAATGCCATTGATGGTGATGATGGTTCAATTCCTTCGAAATACTCACGCATTTTCGCTGTAGCTTCTTTATCCTGTCCAGCAAAAACTGTTACTAGGTGGTTGGGCTTTTTTTCGCTATTTAGCACCGCTTGCGTTGCAGCAGGACGAGCCAATCCAGCAGCACATCCGCACACAGAATTTACGACAACCAGCGTGGTTCCGCGGACATTTTCCAAAAATTGTTCTACATCTTGTGCAGTAGGTAGCTCTTCGAAGCCAGCTCTAGTTAATTCTTCGCGCATCGGTAAAACCATTTGTTTCATATATTCATCATAAGCATTTGACATTTTATATCACTCCGTTTCGATTCATCCACTTTAGAATACCTAATCTATTAGCTATTTGCAATTTTATTCGGTCGCTTTCCTTGATTCAGTCATTTGCTTCCAAACAGAACCTTTAGCTTCTTTACCGCCTTCAATTCTTTCAATCGCCATTTTTATTTGCAAACTGACTTCAAATTCCGAATCATTTTCGGCAGCTTTTAACGCTGGAAGGGCCTTTTCATCGCCTGCTTCATATAAAAACATAGCTGCCCGCCATCGAACTAACTTGCTCTTATCCTGCAATGCTTCCATCATCTCGTCGGCAGCTTCTGGAAACCCTAAATCTGATAGACAATCTCCCGCGGTTCTTCGAACGGTCACAGTTTTATCTTTCAGTGCCTGGTATAAAAGCGGAAGTACCTCTTTCTCTTTGATCATGCCTAGGTACACTGTTGCAAGCCTTCGAATCGAAGCCTTTTCATCAGATAATGCTTTTTCAAGCACGGGTAAATCCTCTAGTTCCGGATCATCCATTTGCTCGAGGAGTTGATAGCGAATCTGCCAATCGGGATTCTGTAAATCCTCCAATGTTACCTTTTTGCGAGACAGATTAATTTTTGGTTCTGAAGTAGATTCTACTGATTGAGCATTTGTAACTAATTCTTCTAATCGTTCCAGTGGATACGCGGCAATGAGTTCATCGACTACCTCCTTGCCAATTTGGTCAAAATCTCCATAGCGGACGCCCTGATTTTGCCACTTTCGCAAGAAGATATAGTTATCATCAGGAAGCTGTGCCCTTTCCCTTGCCTTTAAAAAGTGTTCCGCCAATCCAAACCGTCTTTCAATTGTGCCATCGGTAAGCTTTACTTGGAGTGGAATATCCTTAAACATTTGGATTTCAACCTTAATTTCCCCAAAATGTTCATCTATTTTTGCTGTGTTTGCAGTTTCATTCGCTTTTTCTCCAAATGCCTGGCGAACTTGAGGTAATAATTCCTTCCAATCATATCTTGCATTCCGCTCGACAGCAAGAAAGTCTGCGACATGGTACACGCCTTTGATCCCTTCGATTTGAAGGATGGATTGGATAACGGCTGGCGCATCTGTTGCTGCTTCTTTTTTATAATTATGGCTTTTCCCCATAGGAAGTTCTTCATCTAAATTAATTTTCATTGTATTCGGACTTGGCGTTGGTTCAATCGCCTTAATTTTCAACAAGATCACCTAATTCTTATGATTTCTTTTTCAATTTTATCATATTGGATAAGTTTCAATCACTGGTTATGCTTGAAGAAAAATAGAGTACGTCCATGGACGCACTCTTATTCCTTTTCAGCCAGCTCTGCCAGATATGACCAGCGTTCGATTAAGTACTCAAGCTTTTCGTTTAATTCGGTTTCCTGCTTCATCAAATCCTGTGCTTTCGTAAAATCACTGCCTGTTTTCGCCATTTCAACACCTATTTCTTCAATGCGGGTCTCTGTATTCGCAATGTCCTCATCAATTGATTCCCATTCTTTTTTCTCTAAATAGGTCATTTTTTTCTTTTTTTCTTTCTCAACCGGTTTAGATGGCTTGGCCGAAACCGCGACTGTTTTTTGTGCTTCAAGCGCTGATTCCTTCTCAAGATACTCTGTATAATTCCCAAAGAATGAATCTATTGTACCTTCCCCTTGTAGGACGAGAAGCTGTTCAGCCACCTTATCTAAGAAATAGCGGTCATGAGAAACAGTGATTACCACTCCCGGGAAATCTTCCAAATAATCTTCAAGAACCGTCAGTGTCTGGGTATCGAGATCATTGGTTGGTTCGTCCAACAATAACACATTGGGTGCAGTCATCAATATTTTCAACAAATATAAACGTCGTTTTTCCCCGCCCGATAGCTTTCGAATCGGGGTACCGTGCGAAAATGGAGGAAATAGAAAGCGTTCAAGCATTTGAGCAGCAGAGATCGTTTTCCCGTCCGATGTTTCGACAATCTCGGCCGTCTCTTTAATGTATTCAATCATCCGCTTATTTTCATCCATATCTTCGCTTTCCTGTGTGTAATAAGCGATTTTCACCGTTTGCCCCATAATGAACTCACCCTCATCAAGGGGGATATGTTTTGCGAGGATATTTAATAAAGTTGATTTCCCGGTTCCGTTTTTCCCGATAATGCCAATCCGATCCCCCGGCTTCACAAGTAAATCAAAATGATATAAAATCGTTTTTGCTCCGTATCGCTTGGAAGCATCCTTCAGTTCAAATACCTGCTTGCCAAGCCGACTGCCATTTAACGAAATATCCATCTTTTCAGAAGATGACTTCCCACTCGAAACCTTTTCATCGAGCTCATCAAAACGTTGAATCCTCGCCTTTTGTTTTGTAGACCTGGCTTTTGCACCACGCCTAATCCATTCGAGCTCCCTGCGGAACAGATTCTTACTTTTTTCAAAGGTAGCTGCCTCATTTTCTTCACGAATCGCTTTTGCTTCTAAAAAGGCGGCATAGTTCCCTTTATAACTGTATAATTGACCACTATCGAGCTCAAACATCCGATTCGCAACCCGATCTAAAAAGTAGCGATCATGTGTGACAAGCAAAATCGAGCCATTGTATCTACTTAAATAATCCTCTAACCATTTTACCGAATCAAAATCGAGATGGTTCGTAGGTTCGTCTAAAATAAGTAAATCCGGCTCGGCAATTAATACTTGAGCTAATGCGACGCGCTTTTTCTGTCCGCCCGAAAGTTCACTGATTCTTTTTGTAAATTCCACAATCCCTAATTTCATTAAAATCGACTTTGCATTGGTACTGGCATCCCAAGCATTTAAAGCATCCATTTGCTTTTGTAATTCAAAAAGGTCTTCTTGGACTTTCGTGTCATTTGGAGAAAGATTCAGTTCTAATAAAGTTTTTTCATAAGCACGCATTAGTTTTAGGATGGGAGCATCGCCATGGAAGACTTGTTCAAGGACCGTTTTGTCACCGTCTAACTCCGGCTGTTGGTTTAAAAATGTAATGGAATAGTCTTTACTTGTGATGATTTTTCCTTCGTCAGGAGTATCCAGTCCTGCAATAATTTTTAATAATGATGATTTACCGGTCCCGTTGATCCCGATTAATCCCACACGCTCTTTTTCTTTAATCGTGAACGAGATATTGTTAAAGAGCTGTTTTTCCCCATACGTTTTCGAAACATTTTCTCCTGTGAGCATTTTCATTCTTGTCCATCCCATTCTTGGTAAAATTGTTCTAAAAAGGTTTCCATCATTTGTTGACGGCTTTCTGCCATTTCTCGGGCAGACTCTGTATTTAGTAAATCTTTTAATTTAAGCAACTTTTCATAAAAGTGGTGAATACTTGTAGATTTACCTTTTCGATACTCTTCTAAGCTCATTTCGTTTCGAACCTTAATGCCGGGGTTATAAATAGGTTGTCCTTTTTTACCGCCATAGGCAAACGCCCTCGCAATCCCGATGGCTCCAATCGCATCTAATCGGTCTGCATCCTGGACGATTTGGGCTTCAATCGTTGAGAGCTCACTGTTTATGCCGCCTCTATAGGAAATCGTTGCGATAATTTGTTTTATATGTTTTTTTTCATTATCTGTTAGCGGAATTGTTTGCAAAAAGGTTTCCAGTTTTTCTTCACCTTTTTCGATACTTTCATTCAACTTTTCATCAGGGATGTCATGGAGTAATGCAGCCATTTCAATAATGAACGCCTCTCCTGTCTTTTCTTCCCTGCAAATATGTAAGGCATTCCGTCGAACGCGGTCGACATGGAACCAATCATGGCCTGTCGCATCTTCAGCTAATTCATTACGGACAAATTCTTCTGTTAGCACAATTATCGGATTCTTCATTGCTTGAAAGCACCTACCTTTATCCTTGCTATTTTAACATGAAAAACAAACAAAAAATAACCCCGAATGTTCGGGATTATTTTTTGTTAGCTTGGCGTCCGCTTTTTTTCTGACTTTGCGACTTGCTATTACCAATTTGAAACTCGCTTCCAAGTTCAATATCATTTCGTTTGTCTTGCTTTTCAATTTGTTCTCTTGTTTGGTTCGGATTTTGTCTTCCTTGCTTACTAATGGCGCATCTCCCTCTCATTTAAGATTTAATTGCAATTTTAGTATGCTCAGTTTGGGAGTAAGTTATTTCAACTCATTATGCCAGCTGATGCCAAGGGTATTTTCACCTGCATGCACGCCGATTACCGCGCCTAATGGACAACAGTTGATTTCAAGTTGAGGAAATTCCTTTCTTAATTCATCCTTCCAATTAGCTGCGTGACCCTCGTGCAAACCATATAAAATATATACCTCTTTAAAATGATGCTGCTCGTAGGATGACCTTAAGTAATCCAATATTTTTTCCTTTGCCTTTTTCTCACTTCTTGCTTTTTCTTTCACACTCAGCGCACCATCTTCGATCGAAATAATTGGTTTAACGTTAAGCATACTGCCGAGAAAGAATTTCAAGCCTGACATTCTGCCGCTTCGGTGGAGCTGTTCTAAACTGCCAACAAGAACATAGGTCTCGTTGGTTTTCTTAATTCTTTCGAGTTGACTGATTACTGAATCAAGACTAGCGCCTGCTTCAAGCAGCCTTATTCCTTCTTTAAGTAAAGCCGTCATTGGATAGGTTAGGATATTGGAATCAAAGGTCGTTACCGGAATCTCAACAAGCATTGCAGCTTGCTCACTCGAGGATACCGTGCCACTTAATTTTCCTGATAAAAGAACGGCGACAACTTGGTCGTAATCCTTAGACAGTTGTTCGTATAATGTTTGAAAAGCTCCAATGGAAGGTTGTGATGTTTTAGGTGGATTTTTAAGTTGCTTTAATCTCTCGAATAATTGAGCAGGGGTTAAGTCAATCCCATCAGAAAATTCCTCACCATCAAGTAAAATCGTTAGTGGAATGGTATATACATCTGGATGATTTTTTAATTCTTCGTCTAAATAGGCTGTACTATCTGTGACCCAAGCCGTTTTGACCAACGTCATCTCCCCTTTTTTATAAAAAAATGAACAGATATGTAAATTAATCGTACATAAAAATTTGAATATTGTAAATATTTTAAAAACCTAATTAAAACCAGCTTTGGATGAAAAGCTGGTTTCGCTTCATATTACTAAAATTCCCTGTTCAGTTGCTTAAGAGTTGTCATGATAAACTCAGTCATTTCAACCAAATCATCCACTTGGTCTTCCCGAATCAATCGATCAAAATCAACATTAATCACATGAGTATGCTTTCGTACAATTTCAAGTGGTTGATACTGAACAATTTGAGTTATCTTTCTCGTGGACCCCCATACGTTTAGTAGGATGTTTTCAACCGCATGAAAGTCTATTTCCATGTCTTTATGTTCAATTAAAAATTGGAGCCTTAAATGACACCCTGCCTTCTGTTCTGATTGTAAGGCCGGTAAAAGCTCTGCTGCTAGATTAACTAGGTTTGATGTCATTTCAATATTCGCTATTACACTGCTTTTAGGTAAACGGAAAGATACATCAAATTTCCGAGACATCTTAGCCATGTTGATTAGATCGTTTCGGTCCGTAATAACAATCTCACCGATAATATCTAAATCATAAAGAGCACCTTCAATCACCACTTTCATGTTATCAAAGGCTGTCGGATCAAACATATCCCATCTACTCTCCTCTTAAGAAAAGCGCAAGCGCCCGCTCGGCCGCTTGCGCTAGACAGTTATCTAAGTTCATAATTCTTTTTTGATTTAGAAAAGCCCAACTGCATTCCCGTTTTCATCCACATCCATATTTAAGGCAGCAGGTTTTTTCGGCAGCCCTGGCATGGTCATAACATCTCCAGTTAACGCGACGATAAATCCAGCCCCAATCGAAGGTTTAAACTCCCTGACCGTCACGCTGAAATCCGTTGGTCTACCTAACTTTACAGGATCATCAGACAAGGAATATTGAGATTTCGCCATACAAACAGCTAAATTAGACCAGCCGAATTTTTCAAAATCAATCAATTGTTTTTTAGCCTTTGAAGAAAATTCTACATCTTTTCCACCGTAAACCTTTTGGACAATTGTTCTAACTTTCTGTTCAATCGGATCAGATAGGTCGTATAAAGGCTTAAAATTGTTTTCATTCTTGTCAATGACAGCCAAAAGTGTTTCAGCTAGCTCGATGCCTCCTGCTCCGCCTTTTTCCCATACTTCGGTTAAGGCAACAGGAACATTCTCTCTTTCACACCATCCAAGTAATGTTTTTACTTCGAGTTCTGTATCAGTGATGAATTTGTTAACTGCAACAACTACTGGTAATCCAAAGCTATTGATTGTCTCGATGTGTTTTTTTAGATTTGCAAAACCAAGTGTTAGTGATGGAATATTCTCTTTAGCTAACTCACTTTTTGCTACTCCCCCATGCATTTTTAAGGCACGAATAGTCGCAACAATAACAACTGCTTCTGGTTGAATCCTCGCACTTCTTGATTTAATATGTAAAAACTTTTCTGCACCTAAATCTGCTCCAAAGCCAGCCTCAGTGATCACATAATCCGCTAACTGAGCCGCAGCTTTAGTTGCTATGACGCTATTACACCCATGCGCAATATTTGCAAACGGACCGCCGTGAATAAGAGCTGGCGTATGTTCAATCGTCTGAACAAGATTTGGTTTGACCGCATCTTTTAACAATAACGTTAATGCGCCTTCCACACCTAAGTCACCGACCGTTACCGGCTCCTTATGATAATTATAGGCAACAACCATCCGTGATAATCGTAATTTTAAATCCTTTAGATCTGTTGCTAAACATAAAACCGCCATAATTTCCGATGCGACCGTAATATCAAAGCCATCTTCCCTTGGAACACCTTGAAGGGGTCCACCAAGACCGATAATAACTTTTCTTAATGCACGGTCATTTAAATCAAGGGACCGTTTCCAGACTATTCTCCGTTGATCTATGTTAAGTTCATTTCCTTGTTGGAGATGATTATCGATTAACGCAGCGAGGGCATTATTTGCAGTCGTAATCGCATGCAAATCTCCAGTAAAATGTAAGTTGATGTCTTCCATTGGCAGGACTTGCGAGTATCCACCGCCAGTCGCCCCACCCTTAATACCCATAGTTGGGCCTAGTGAAGGCTCTCTGATTGCGATCATTGTTTTTTTACCTATCCGATTAAAAGCATCTGCCAGTCCAACTGTCACAGTCGATTTACCTTCGCCTGCTGGTGTTGGATTAATGGAAGTGACAAGGATAATTTTTCCGCTATCCTTCGTTTTGAGTTTAGCAAGAGCTTCATTTGAGATTTTAGCTTTGTATTTACCAAAAAGTTCTAGATCATCCTCTTCCAAACCAATTTTTTCGGCGATTTCAACAATTGGCTTCATCTTTGATTCTTGTGCAATATCAATGTCTGATTTCACTTCTGTTTTCAATACCACCTTTATCCCCCGCATTCAGCATTTAGAATTGGACTTACGGTTTCATTGTATCAAATAAGCGCTTTCATTCCGAAAATTAAATATGACAAATTAATTAATACTTTTCTGAATTTACAATAATGTTTATAATATAAATATCAAATATTTCAAATATTCATTGACTCCTTATCGTAGGTAGTTATATAAATGGATGTAGTAATTAGAAATTCGCCTAATTAACCTAAAAAAGGGGCTGATCACTTGCCAATTAACATTCCAAAACTCCTTCCAGCGAGGGAAATTCTCGAACACGAAAATATTTTCATTATGGACAATGAACGTGCAATTGCACAGGACATCAGACCATTAAATATCCTCATTCTGAATTTAATGCCTGAAAAAGAAAAAGCAGAAACACAGCTTTTAAGACTATTAGGAAACTCGCCTTTACAAATAAATGTCAATTTTCTAAAAACCAACTCCTATGAATCCACCCATACGAGTAAACAGCATCTTGAACAGTTTTACACCACCTTTTCCCAAGTGAAAAACCTAAAATTTGATGGGATGATTATTACTGGTGCCCCAGTAGAGCTATTAGAATTTGATCAAGTTAAATATTGGTCGGAATTAACTGAGATTATGGACTGGGCCAATCAAAATGTCACTTCGACGTTACATATTTGTTGGGGTGCGCAGGCTGCTCTTAACTACCATTATCGGATTGGTAAATTTGAGTTACAGCGAAAATGCTCAGGTATTTATCCTCACCGGATTTTTGAACCTAATGACACTTTGCTGCGAGGGTTTGACGACCAGTTTTATGCTCCCCATTCTCGCTATACTGATGTATCGATTGAAGCAATTAAAAAGAATCCAGAATTAACATTATTAGCCGCCTCTGAAGATGCAGGTGCCTTATTAATTGCCTCTCGGGATAGAAAGCATGTCATGATTACCGGACATTTGGAATATGAATCAGATTCGCTGGCCCAAGAATATGAAAGAGACTTGAATAAAGGCCTTGAAATCCATATACCGGAGAACTATTTTCCAAACAATGATCCAACCCAGCCGCCAATTAATCGCTGGCGTTCTCATGGTCATTTATTCTTTTCAAACTGGCTTAATTATTATGTATACCAGGAAACCCCTTTTTTTTGGGGTTAACACTAAGCATCGGGTAAATTCCGATGCTTTTTTTATATGATTGTTTGTTTATTATTTGTAAAAATAGAAAGAATATAGGAAAAAGCAAGGTATTGCTTTTAAAAATAATCTTAAGAGGAGAATTTTCATGGAATCAATTGTGGCACTTCACCGTAATTCCTTTGGGGAAATTATCAACTTTGTCACTTCTGAGGGACGAATCATTTCTTATCGAAAGGCAATACTAGAGGCAGAAAATGGTGTAATTCAAGGGGTTCAGGCTATTGAGGAAGAGCATGGTAGAATGTCTTTAATCCCAGAGAGCAACCAATCTTTTGATCAATACCCAGATTTATATTAAAAGCACCTAGCAATTGCTGCTAGGTGCTTGTTTATTATTCACTTTCATTCTGTTTTTGTATTTCATTTAATGCCTCTATACGCTTTTGGTCTTCTTCAAAAAACTGAACCAGGTCACCAATTCGATCAATTGAATCCCAGCTTAAATGGTGTTCAATCCCTTCGACATCGTTATAAATATTTTCATTTTTTACACCGATAATTTTGAGGAACTGTTCAAGTAAATCATGTCTAAAGACAAGGCGCTTGCCAATCTTTTTCCCCTTGGCTGTTAACACAAGTCCTCTATATTTTTCGTAGACTAAATATTCATCTTTATCAAGTTTTTGCACCATTTTCGTTACTGAGGAGGGATGTACTGACAGCGCTTCGGCAATATCTGAGACTCGAGCGTATCCTTTTTCTTCAATCAATATATATATTTGTTCAATATAATCTTCCATACTTGGTGTTGGCATCCCATACCCTCCAAAAAATTACTCAACTAAAAGTTTACTATAGAAAAAAAATAGTGACAAGGCACTTTATCACTTATATAAAATAACAATTCTTTATTTTGCTGCTGTTTCTTCGAATAAAAATTTTACCTTTTTTTCAGTTTGGTCTATAAAAAGCCGGGCATTAAAGGTTTTTTCTTTATTGGTAAAACCTTCAATAAGCTCGGTTTTTCCTTCTGATAATAGCAGCTTAATGTTCTTCTGGGTAATATTTTTACCTAATATTTTCTTTGAAATAGTGAAATCGCATTGATTTTTTTGGTAATTTGAACAACCGTAAAAACTGCCCTTATCTACGACTGAACCATCACATTTTTTACAAGGACCCAGCTTGGTAAAAGCCTGCTTCCTCCCTTTTTGCTTCCCAGGTGCAAAATTTTCGCGAATCTCCTCCGAGAACGACCAGTTAGTAGCTTGACCAATACTTGAAGAAATTAAGTGAATGACCATCTTTTTTGTTTGCTCCATAAATTGCTTTGGTGCAGCAGACCCCTCAGATATTTCCTTTAGTTTCTGCTCCCACTTTGCGGTCATTTCAGGTGAAGCTAAAATTTCTTTCCCAATGGCCACAATGAGGATTTTGGCTTTAGCTGTAGCATAAACTAAATTCTTAGTAACCTCAATATATAGACGGTCCTTTAGCATAGTAATGATGCCTGCTCTGGTTGCTTCTGTTCCAAGGCCCTCGGTCTTTGTCAGAATTTTTTCGAGTTCTTTATCATCTATATGCTTACCGGCCGTTTTCATTAACGTAATTAATTGACCTTCAGTATAGCGTTTTGGCGGCTGAGTTTTGCTTTCTTTGACTTCCACTTTATCCGACCGACCCTGCTCACCTTCTGCTAGCATTGGTAGTGCAGGTTCGTCTTCATTATCTTTTGGATTCAGTACTTTACGCCAGCCTTCTTCAATTTGAACCTTCCCCTTCGAGATAAACGCTGCCCTTCCATCCACCAATGTTGTCACAGTAGTATATTCAGCTATGGCCTTATTGTAGTGTGCGGCTATCAAACTTGTTACAACTAAATCGTAGATTTTTTTCTCATCTGGGGTGAGCCGCTCCACATTTGGGATTTGTTCCGTCGGAATAATCGCATAGTGGTCTGTGACCTTCTTTTCATTCACATAGCGTTTGTTTTCTGAAATCGAAGCAAATGGTAACGGGAAGAAACTTTCGTAATCTTTAATATGACTTAATTTGTTTAAGACGTCCGGGAAAGTATTCGCTTCTTCTTTTGTTACGTACCGTGAATCTGAACGAGGGTACGAGACATTTCCCTTTTGATAGAGCTTTTGCATAACATCGAGAGTTTTCTTCGGTGAGAATTTAAAGCGTTTATTTGCCTCGGCTTGGAGGGCGGAAAGATTATATAAGAGTGGAGGAAAGAACTCTTTCCTTTCTGATAGAACCTCGCTGACTTCGGCAGGTTTATCCTTGCAAAAAGCAGCAACTTTTTCGGCTAACTCTTTTGTATTCACTCGGGTTTCCCCATCGTTCTGCCATTTTCCAGTATATTTTTTTCCATTCATTAAAAAATGTGCGAGAACCTCCCAAAAGGGTTCCGACTTAAAGTTCTCTATTTCTATTTCTCTTTTAACAATAAGTGCTAAAGTTGGTGTTTGTACTCTACCAACTGAAAATACATCGGAAAATCCTTGTTTTTGTAAAAGTAAGCTATACAAACGTGAAGCGTTCATACCAACCACCCAGTCAGCACAAGCCCTTGTGTAGGCTTCAAAAAATAAGCTCCGTGTTTCTTGCTCGTCCAACAGCTTTTTAAAACCCTCTCTAATGCTATTAGCTGTTAACGACGAGATCCACAGCCTTTTCATGGGTTTGTGACATTTTGTTAACCTGAGGATATTGCGGATAATCAGTTCACCTTCGCGCCCCGCATCACCCGCATGAATAATTTCAGTTACATTAGAATCAGACACTAACTTTTTTATGACTGCAAATTGTTTTGCCTTATCTTTCGTTACTTCGTATTCAAACTGTTCAGGGATAATTGGTAAATTATCTAACGACCATTTTTTCCAGCCTTGCTGATATTTTTCGGGCGAGACTAATTGGCATACATGACCAATTGCCCAAGTCACATAGGCTCCCTTAGGAAAAATATCATTTGGATAAATTTCGATAAAACCATTTTGTTTTTTATGTTTAAAGATTGATGCTAAGGTTGACCCTTGATCCGGCTTTTCGGCAATAATTAATTTCATTATGATTGCTCCCTTTTTACAAAGCATCCCGAAATCCATTTTACCCATTAAATCCATTGTTCGTAAAGAATAAATAATCACCACATCAACCAATTTCCTTTCCAATTTTATGATAGAGGATGATCGAGACTATATAATCGACTGTATCATTCTTCACTTTTCAGTAATTGTAGATTCATTCAATTTCTAAGTACAGTGGTAATAATGATAATAATTATTTTTAGAATTACTCTCAAAGTTCTTACTATTAAAATAGCAGACTACGTCACGAAATCTCCTTAGTATTTTGTCTTTTATTTGACAAATAGACTAAATAATAAAAAAGAGTGATCAAATGATCACCCAGATTGTCGAGAAAGGGTATTTTTCTCGGCAATTGTTTATTTTGCCTAAATCTAAAAATACCCATTTTTATTAAATTATTTGTCCCTGCTACCAGGCCTGTTGAAAAGCCAATATATTTACTGATATTATAACAAATTAACGCGGTGAATTGTTAAAGAAAATGAATATATTAAAAGGCTGTCGAAGGTTTTTCGACAGCCTGAGTGATCAAATTATCACCCTTAATGCTTGCTATTGTTAACTCAACGGCTTTATTGAAGGAAGATCCTGACTATACCAATTATCCTCGGGGATAATATTCGAAACTGTTAAAATTAAGGATGGAATTCTCTCCACATTGAACACAATTGCACCAATTTTCTTTGTAAAAATGATAAAGGCATTTCCATGTGAATAATTATCTAGGTCTAATCCCATATGGAGCAGTGCAAATAAAATGGTCTGCTTTTCATCAGAATCAATATAAACTTGGGGTGAAAATCTTAATATCCATTCATCACCTTCAATGGAAAATCGGTACATCCTATCCCCGCCTCTGTAAATAAATTGATTAATTTAAGATATGATGCAGAGGTATTTTTCATGTTAGGAGTACGGACAAAATCAGACACTTAAATATTTTCATAGAAACTACCATAATTTCAATAAAAGAGACAAGTCATTCCTTGACTGTAAATTTTCATTATTGTATATTTAAAGCATCATGTAACTATATATGCATAGCAAGTGGCTGCATGATAATATTTATCTTTGGCACCAATAAGGGTGGCTTGAAAGGCTTAGGAGGAAGAAGTAAATGCAAAACGGTAAAGTAAAATGGTTTAACAATGAAAAAGGTTTTGGTTTTATTGAAGTAGAAGGCGGCGACGATGTATTCGTACACTTCAGCGCTATCACTGGCGAAGGCTTCAAATCTTTAGAAGAAGGCCAAGAAGTTTCTTTTGAAATCGTTGAAGGAAACCGTGGACCACAAGCAGCTAACGTTGTAAAACTATAATCTAAATTAATTAATCAAGGGCTGACGTTTTCGTCAGCCTTTTTTATAGGCGCTAACAGGACTTAGGTGAATTTTCAACTCAGCTTCTTCCCATACACCTGAAGTTGTTCTCCCACTGTACATTTTGAAATGCAAAACCGGTGTGCTGCTCTCCGCCCACCTTCTTTTTTCAAATGCTGGTGTAAAAAGCAGCCTTCACAGTATTGAACCATTAAGGATTCTACATGAACCAATAATTGCCTTTTGTTTAAGTCCTTCACAAGAGTTTCACACCCATTTCCTAAAGAATCAATGTTTTTGCAAAAATTTCTTTTCCTTCTAATGCTTGTGTCGCCAATTTATCAGCTTCTTTGTTATCTTTTCTAGCAATGGACGTATATTTAGGGACTAAACCAAGCGTTTTAATTTTTCCCTCAATTCTGTCAAGCCAGCTATTAAGCGTATCTTCATAACAAGGCCAATCCCCTTCCAGCTGTTTTAAAACCACTTGGGAGTCACCTTTAAATTCACAAGATAAATGATGAACTCCTAAATCCTCTAAAATATTTAATGCATAATAAAAAGCAGCATACTCTGCTTCATTATTTGTTTCCAATTCATCAATCCGTTCATTGGCTCTGATACGGTATTTCTTCTTCCCCTGCTTAAAAAAGATAACAGCCCCAAGACCTGCTTGATTTGTTTCCTTTTGAAACCCTCCATCAAAGTAAACAGTTATTTCATGAGGATCATCTTCAATTTCGGTCATCAACTTTTTCATTTCCTTTAAGATCCATGATGTTCCCTTTTCATCATAAAAAAACAAATCAGATACTTTCCCAGTCATTTCAAGCTCTTCACCAATTTGTATAGCCGTTTCACCTGATACCATTTCAGAGGAAAACTGTACCTTTTCATTACTTTTTATTTTATACATCCACTCTAACCTATAGTTCAATGTCCTCAACCTTTCTAAAAAGAATTCAAGGGCTTTTTAAATAACATATTCCATCCCACTATATCGACCACATCATTCTAACCTATTCTGATATATATTCTTATCATACCCACTTCTTCATAGTAGTTATAAGAATAAATATTTTCTGACTTAAAAGAAATATGATAAACTTTCAATATTACGTTTATGGAGGAAACAGAATTGATTGAGGTTTATATTGACGGGGCTAGTGCCGGAAATCCTGGACCAAGTGGGGCCGGGATATTTATTAAAGGAAACGGCATTACAGAAAAATATTCGATTCCATTAGGAAAAATGACGAATCATGAAGCAGAATATCATGCATTTATTAAGGCATTGGAAATATGTTTAGAAAAGGGATTTGAAAATTCAGTCGTGTCATTTCGGACCGACTCTCAATTAGTTAACAATGCGATAGAAAAAGAATTTGTAAAAAACAAACTATACTTACCATTATTTGAACAGGCATTACACTTATCAAAGAAGTTTCAATTATTTTTTATGAAATGGATCCCAAGTGCTGAAAATAAAGCGGCGGATGAACTAGCAAGGCAGGCAATTAGAAAAAATATTCCCGAGGAGCAATGATACATCATGAAAAAACCTATATTTGCCGATTTAAGTTTGCTCCTTGTAACGATCATCTGGGGCAGCACTTTTGTGTTAGTCCAAAATGCGATTGATTTTCTTGAACCGTTTTCCTTTAATAGCATTCGCTTTCTTGCAGCAGCGATTTTATTGATTTTCTGCCTTGTAATATTTGAAAAAAAACAGTTAAAACAATTGAATTTAAAGCTGCTTTTATCAGGTGTATTTATCGGATTTTGGCTTTTCCTTGGTTATGCTACCCAAACAATCGGCCTTTTATATACAACTTCTTCCAAAGCCGGCTTTATTACAGGGTTAAATGTTGTCCTTGTTCCAATATTTTCAATGATGTTATTAAAGCAGTTTCCGAACAGGAATGCTGTCTTGGGCGTGTTAACTGCGACCATTGGCTTATTCCTATTGACGATGACTGATGTTACTTCATTGAATAGAGGTGATGGTTTCGTTTTCATTTGCGCCATCAGTTTCGCACTACAGATCATCTATACAGGTAAGTTTAGTAATAAATATCCAACCTTGCTGTTAACAGTCATTCAAATTTCAACAGTTGCCCTTTTATCGATTTTATCCTCTTTCTTTTTTGAAGATTGGAAAAAGACATTTAATCTACATATATTACTCAAGCAAGATGTTCTAGTTGCCCTTGTAATCACAAGCATATTTGCAACAGCACTGGCATTTTTGATTCAAACAAATTTTCAAAAATACACTTCTGCAACACGAGTTGCGTTAATTTTTGCAATGGAGCCGGTATTTGCCGCGATTACAGGTTTTTATTGGGCAAATGAACGACTTTCCTATAGTGCCTTAGTTGGGTGCTGCCTCATTTTTGCAGGAATGATTTTTGCTGAGATGCCAACAAACAAAATCCCTTTACTTAGAAAAAACAAGCCCTTTGAGGATAAGGTCTCATAAAAAACTCCCTTTCAGAGAAGGGAGTTTTTTCCTAATTATATCGCTAACAGTTCCTTTTCTTTAACGAACCTAATGGCATCTTTCCTTGAGTTGATCCTGTTCGAAATTAATGTTTCCAACAATGATACATAAAAACTGCCATCAAAACTTTTTTGTGCTTTTAATGTCAGTTCAATGGCTGTATTAATCATTTCATCAGAAGCATTTGTGTAGTGTTTCCCAAAGAATATAAAGCCAATTGCATCCTCTTGGAATTGAAATCCTTTTCCTTCCAAGTGGTGCAAATAATCTTCGACTGTTGCCAATGACTTTGCCCATCCCTCTCCCAACAAACTTTGAACATCCCTTAGAATCTTAACTTAAATTTCGATAATTTTCTATTCTTTTTTGTACATAGATGACCTATGACTCCGACCAAAACACCTAGAATTGCCCCTCCAACAACTTCTTCGGGCTCATGGCCTAACATTTCTTTTAGCTTTTTTGGAGAGTCCTGTCTAAATTCAACACTTTCCTCTTTATGAATTTTTTCAATTAATTCATTCATTGAATTCACCTTTAATGTTAGCTCCCCTGTTTGCCTTCTTACCCCTTGCGCATCATACATGACAATTAATCCGTAGATGAGGGAAAGGGCAAAATCAAAGGTTGGCAGTCCACGCTGCATTGCAATGTATGTTGTTAATGTAGAAACCCCTGCTGAATGTGAGCTAGGCATCCCACCGGTACCAAAAAACAGCTCTGGACGCCATTCTTTCTTTTTATAATAATGTATAGGAATTTTCATCCCTTGTGCTAGTCCCATGCTGAAAAGTGCTAAATAAACACCCTTGTTCATCATATCACCCCTGCTAATATTGTTCGAAAGCCCGTGTTTTATTATTCCACATGGAAATACTAAAAAAGTGGGAGGTGAACGTAGATGGGTAAAAATGGTCAAACTAATCGAGGTGTCAAAGCTCCAGGGGTTAATCCTCAAGGATATGGTCAAGATGCGGAGTTCGCTGAAGAACCAAAAAGTAAACTAGAAAATGCAGCAAAGAAAAAAAACACTAAATAGACGCAAACATAAAAACTGGCTGTCACTTGTCGAGACAGCTAGTTTCTATTTAAAGCTTTTGCCTATTCGCAAGATAGATGCAATAAGGAATAAGCCGCCTGGCCACTTCAAATTCCCTATTCTTACAACCTGGCCTCCAATTGACTTCAAATAACCATAGCCTTTGCAGTTGATCCATTCCAACATCAATACCCAGTTCATCAAAGGAATGTTCGTATAATGTGTCGAAATGAGCAGAAAATGTTAATGCAAATTGCTCTAGAACTGTTTTTATTCGATCTGACTCTTCCCCAAATTCATCTAAAAGAAAAGTTTCTAAGTCACCGCGGTACCCTCCGCTACTAATATTGCTAATCAATTTGGCGTTACCGCTGATCCGTGGATAAATTAAGGTAATTTCCCAAAACCCACGTCCATTTTTTTGAACATGCAAGCGAAAATCATAGGTTAATCCGGCTTTTGTTTTACATTCAATAAAAGGCTGAAGCAAATATTTTTGCTCAAGGACCAGCCCTTCAATTAGATCCTCCATTTCCTTTTGGTTAAATACGCTAACTTTCTGACCGTCGGTTAATTTGAACAGTTGCTTTTCATTAAGTTTTTCGATAAATAATATTTTTTTACCTTGATTACCGGTTAATGGTTTGATTACAACTCGAGAATGTTTCTGGAGAAAAGAGATAAATTTATGTGGATGATTTAATTTTGTGGAAGGAATCAAATAACTGGAGAATTCTTTCGCATTAAAGATTTTTTTGTATACTTTGAACTTATTTCCAACAGGATAACTTGTAAAAATAGCATATTCCTTTAATTTTTTCAAAATGGCGGATTGTCTTTTCGTTTTAGGGTTGCAGCTGTTAATGATGACTGTTGGAAAGTCGATAACTTTTTGTGTCCATTCACCATGTTGATACACCCAGCCATTAATTTTCAAATGATTAAAATCAACATTGTTGTAAGAAAAATAAAAAAAGGGGATTCCCTCCATTTTTGCGACAGCAGCAAAGGGATAAGCTTTTTTAACTTCTAGCGGATTTTTTCGATAGTGAAGCATCCCAATCGACTTCAAAATCAACACATCCTTAAAATGGATCTAAGTAAAACTTGATTTCTTTCGAAGCTATTAATGCAATCTCCTTGGCCTGTTCAGGTGTATCAGCGCTGGCAATCACATAGGCATAGCGATCACCGAGTGAATACGGCTTTGTTAAGATCGCCCCTTTTCTTGGTTTCACATAAACTTCCTTTACACCATCATAATTTAAGGCTTTAGTTTTTCCTGTTACTTTTATGAGTCGGCCCCGTGAATTAACAGTAAGAAATTTTGCATAAACATGCGTCTTTTTCGTTGCTTTTAAGACGGGATCTAGCCCTAAGAATAGTTTAAGTGTTTCTTTAATTAAATTGATTCCAGTACCCTCTTCAATAATTTTATTCATTGCTCCGCCCGACATTCTTGGATTTATTTCTATTAACTTCCACTTCCCCTCAATAAGCCTCATTTCTAAATGACAAGTTCCATTTTCTAATTCAAGTGCTTGAATAATACTTGCAACTGCAACTTCTAATTCCTCTAAAGTCTCATTTTCTAGTACGGCCGGATAACAATACCCGGTAATGATAAAGCGATCACCATTTAATACCTCTTGTTCGATTACTGCCACCATAGCAATCAGCCCATCCTTAACGATGACTTCGATTAGGTACTGCGTTCCAATCAAATATTCTTCAATTAGTACCGGAATAGAAGGGAATTTTTTATTTAAGTACTCCAATCCTTCTTTTAACTCAGAGCAGGTTTCAACCAATAATACATCCTTTGACCCATTAGATACAGGAGACTTTAATATTAGTGGTAAATGACATTGATTTTCCTCAACAAATTTTTGAATAGACTGTTCTCTTTGAAAAATTGTAAACTTTGGTGTAACAGGCAGTGTTTTAAGGTGTTCACGAAAATGAGTTTTCTCCTCCATGATTGCCAAAGCATCTGTGGACATTTGAAAAAGTCCTAATTTTTTCGAGATTCGCGCCGCAAAAGAGACAAATGGATCAATGAAACTAATAACAGCACAGATTTGTTTTCTATCCTCCTCAAGGTTATTAATTATTGAAAAAATCATCTCCTTATCCATTAAATTTTCGACATATACCATCTGATGAACTTCAGGGAATTCTTTCTCTTGCTTTATAAATTCTCTTCTGTTCGTTAACAAAACAGTATAATAACCCATAGTTGTTGAAATACTCAGCGCTTCTCGGCTCGTTCCTGATTTGTTACTTCCAATAAAGACAATTGTTTGCATACCAACCTACTTCCTCTTTTTTTTTTATTGGCCATTTCTTTTAGTCAACAAATATCTCCCATAGCATATTGGGGTAATGTAGGTTTTTCGCCATGTTTCGAACATTAAAGCATGACGAAACGTTAACCTTAGATCTCGGGCATTACATTCAATAAACATGGGAAAACCCTCTGCTGTAATCCCGACATCAAGCCCAAGATCTGCTAGGTTATCAATTTGATTGCCCATCTGTTTGGCAACCATTAGTGATAACTTTTCCACGTCAGCTACGACCTGTTTTTCATCAAGGTATGGAAGGTTTCTAAGGATATCTTCAAGAGAAATGCAGATACCTCCTCTAACCACATTTGTAACAAAGCTGCCTGTTTTTGCTACTTTCCCCACCATCCCTGTCACTTGCCATTCTCCATCCCCATTTCGTTGGACGGATACCCGAAGGTCAAATGGGTTATTATGATATTTACCAAGTTGAATCCTCTCTTGGATTATATACACCCCGCTTGTTACCAAAGATTCTATTGTCAAAGGTAATTGTTCCGTAAGATACATTTCATCCAGCCATGTGTCTTTTTGGGGATAGGATAATAACCATTCTGTATCGTTAAGGCGTGTAGCTCTCATGTTTCGTTTTCCAAATGTACCATTGCTTGGTTTTATGATTAACTCTCTATGTTTTCCCATCATTTCGACCATATTACCAAGATTGAAGCGAACGGTTTCTGGGAGATGTGGTCTAATATCTTCACTTTCCATTAATAACTTATGAGTTTTGTATTTCCCATATTGGTTCCATTCATTAAAAATGACTAAGCCTTCAGCTAGTAACATTTTAATCTGTTTCTTTGCATCCTTCGTCCAATGATAGCCTCTGTTATGAATCACGAATGGTTTAGGAATAGTCTTCTTCTGATACTCACCTTTAGGATTCATCACATAACCCGTTGTCTCTGGTTCGCCAGGCTGTAAATCCTCCAAACGAAGATATACAGGAATTAAATTATTTATATCCCCTCCTTCCTCATAGAAAGCCAGGATTTCTGGTTGTTTACCGAGGTTAAGTTCTCTATATAATTGCGAGCTGATAATAATTCCAATATATTGCTGTTTCAAGCTATTTTCCCCGCCTTATTAATAGGGTTTACGTTCAGTTAACATAAATAAACTGCTTTCTTACTATTAAATGCAAAAGTTATGTATTTGGAGAGATAAAAACCCGAATTAATTTGAAACATTCATTAAATACGTGAATACACTAACTTACATTAATCTAAGAGGTGTTTTGCTTTATGAGATCTAAACCAAAGGTAGCCATTATTACCCCTGGTTCCTTCCCTATTCCATCCTCTCGTTCAAGTTCAGTTGAAACAGTTGTAGAAATGCAAACAAACATTCTTCAAAACGATGTTGATTTCACGATATTTGGAAAAAAGGCTAAAGGAATGGCCTCTACTGAAAACCAAGGAAATATTTCTTTTATCCGGTTTACTTATCAAAATTGGACAAGGTATCTCACAAAGGTCATTACTAAGTTATCTAAACTCAATCCTGATATCATCCAAATTGAAAATCGCCCTAAATATATTCCCATCATTCGGAACAAGTTTCAAAAAGTTCCAATTTGGTTGTCACTGCACTCGACCATGTTTATTTCAAGTCCACATATTGAAAAGGAAATGTTAATTAGTTGTCTTCATCAAGCTGATAAGATCATTGTTAACAGCCATTTTCTTAAAAACTTTTTAATTGTTCAAACCGGTTGTGAGGCAAATAAAGTCATTGTAAATTATTTAGGTGTGGATATAAGACAATTTCAATCGAAATGGTCCATTGATCAAAAAAGTAAAATAGAGAATTTTATTAAACAATTGAACCTCGAAGGTAGGAAAATCGTCTTATTTGTCGGGCGTTTAAGAAAAATAAAGGGCATTCATAAAATACTTCAAGCGATGCCTTCCATTATTCAAGCGGTGCCTGACACCATATTAATTATTGCTGGAAGCGCATTTTATGGTTCAGATAGAAGAACGAGCTATGTTGATAAATTGTATGGGTTAGCAAAGGATTTCCCAGAGCATGTCAAGTTTATGTCGTTTATTCCACATGCGGAAATCCACGTTTGGTTTGAGGCGGCAGAGATTGTATTAGTACCCTCAATTGGACCTGAATCATTTGGATTAGTGAATGTGGAGGCAATGGCATGTGGTGTCCCCGTGATCGCAACGAATATTGGGGGAATGCCAGAGGTTATTGAACATGGCAGGACGGGGTATTTGATCAATACACAAAACATTGAAGCGGAACTATCCAATTGTGTTATTCAGCTCTTAAACAATCCCAGAAGAATTAAAAGGTTAGGTCTTAACAGTATTGATCGAGTGAAGGAAAATTTCACATGGGAAAAAAGTGCTAACCGTATCCTCCAATTGTATAACCAAATTGTATCTGAAAAATAATAGAACGTCCCTTTATGAATGAATCAAAAGGGACGTGAAGGACTATAAATATGCTCTTTTTTGAAAGTGACGAGTATTTCCAAATGCATCTTCATCAAGAATTTGAAACCCTTGAATTTGAACTGCATAAAACATTGGTTGATTACGAATTTTTAAATACTTATCATAATCCAATTTCTTAAAGCCTTTGAAGCTTGGATATATATTTGCTTCAAGAATCCATGGGAAGCCAACCTCATCTAAGGCAATATCTATACCAAATTCGGCGAAATGGTCATTTCTTTGATCCATGATGCGGCAAAACCTTTGACAAAGGTTTACTATATTCCGATAAACAAGCGAATAGCTGAGGTCTTGAGAAGACTTCTTGATAACTGTTTCTAATGTCATCGCTTCTCCACCCCGAGCAATATTAGTTAGATCCTCATGTTCTCGAGCAACCCTGCATTCAATTCCAGTGCATTGCCACTTCCCTTTGTTATATTTCTGCATCACAACCCTGACATCAAGGGCTCGATTATTTACCTTTAAAAGCGGAATGTAGGTTTGAAATAAATACTCCTGTTTAAAAATTCCAAACTCCTTTAATAATACTTGTAAACCTTCTTTATCCTTCAATCTGTGTTGTACCTTTGTCAAATTCCGATAATCGTATAAACTAAAACCTTCTGTTTCGTCATTTAATTCTAGTATGAAAATTCCGCGTCCTCTTGATAAGCTAACAGGTTTTAAAATAATCTTCTTATTTTCTATTAAAAAGTCAATTAATTCTTCCATGTTATTTAAAAGGAAAGTTGCAGGTAAGTGTTGTTTAATTTCTGGAGTATTTTTTAATAAATAAAGATCTGATTTTTTAAAGTGGTAGGAGTTAAATAAATTCTTATTGGTTATTTCCACTAGTTGTCTAATATTATCTTTCTTTTGATGGAAATTTCTACGGTATATAGTAGAGGGAATCGGAGTAGAATCATAGCGCCAATGTTTTTTTACTGGGTCATAGATCATTCCATATGCAATTCTCTTTTCCCAGTCGACTGACCTTGCTGAAAAGGCGATCGTTACTCCGCCATAGCGATGGTATTCACCAAAACGGTCATTGAATTTCTCCATATAATCCAAATTATAATCGTGATTTTTTTCACCCAATAGTAAGCCAATTGTTGGACCGATAATTGCCTTTCTCTCTGAAAATTGGATTTGATAAACTAGGTCAACAGGAAGATGCATGGATTCTACTAGAGTGTCGGAAACAAACAGCTCTAAGGGATTTTGATAGGAATTATGTCTTAGCGGAATTGTGTCTTCGTAATTTACAAAGTGACACGGCTGCTCATTTACCCCAAATTTTACAATTTCAGGTTGTTCCCTCCAGCTTTCTGTAATTCGGTTAGGTAATTTCATTATCATTTCATTGTCTCGAAAAACTTTAAATTTCACCCAAACATTCTCAAAAAGCTGACTTGATTTCCTGATAAACGGCGTAATATTATCGTCGTGTAATTCTCCACTACTTACCTGAAAGGTTGCCTCAGTTTCCCCACTATAGGTATGCATTGTCTTATCATCGTTTTTCAATTCCCTGATTTCATTTGCTAGATCAATCGGCCACTTAAGAATCATACCCGCTACTTTTTTGTTGCTATAACTTATGTCTTTCACAATGGTCACGATAGGACAAGTGGAATGAATTCGAAATTCACCAGTTTCCATCCCCACAAATTGAAGACCAATTTCATAAATTCTTGGATAATAATAGTGAAGAATTTCTAAAATACGGTGGCTTACTTCATAAAGGTATTCTTGTGTCTCTTCTTGCATTTGGTGATCACCGGTAAGTAGCAGATAGGCTTCCTTAAAGGTTAACACTTGGTCATTATTCTTGGCATAAATAATCGGAGTCGTCCATTGATGATGGCAATCTTTTTGTCCTAAAACGTAAAAACTAAATGAAGTCGGAATTTGATTTTCCGCTATTAAATTAATATCCTTTAGTGCAGGGTGTGTTGCTATCAATTCTAGGAAATGCTTATTCTTAATATTATTCTTTTCATTTATGAGAGTTACACCTGTTTGCTGTGCGAGTTCAAAGATTGTCCGATTGTTTTTCTTACGATGATAATTTGTGGGATTATAGATAATTGACGGAATATCAACGAAACCTAGTAAAACGATCTCCTCATCCTTTATCATAAATGCATTTCCCTTACGCTCGTTTACCATCAATCCTTCGATATTAAAAAATAGTACGTCAAAATTTAACTCTTCGCCCGCTTTTGCATATTGTAAAACATAGGAATCATCATCGTTTAATTCCTCTTGGGCCAGCCTATTCCATTGCTGTTTTGATAAAATAATGCCCATAGACTTTTCATCCATTACTCATTCACCTTCAATCATTTCAGGTCATTTTTAATATTTCTATTCATGATTCTATGAAACTGTATAGGCATATGGGAGTCCGCTGATATTAGTCTTTTATTTTCAACGATTTCTTCCATTGTTCATAGAGGTCAGGCTCTTGATTATTTACATGCTCTAAAAACGTTACTAATAAACCCAATCGTTTTAAGTCTTTGAAAAGTCGTTTTGGAAACGACCTTTGAATTTTAAAAGAATTAACATGATCTATGATTTTCAACTTTCTATTCTTATCATAGATGGTGTGTCGTAAGGAGAAATCAATTCTCATAAACTGTAAACTTCTAAGTTCTTTTATTAAATTGATAATTTCAATTGTTAAATCCTCGGAAATTGTATTGGATTTTTCAAGATATTCTTGTAAGGAAGGTCCAGTAAGGTATTCCATAATAATATAATTTTCTCCCGCTTCATAAACCTCTGGTAAAATAGCTGTTTTTTCACCGGTTTGTTGTAGTACCTGCTTTTCTCGAAGGCAATATATTTGTTTTGAATAAATTTTCACACAGCGGTCTTCGGATAGTTTAAACACTGCACCTTGTAATCCTTTTCCAATGAGTGGATAGGCGGTTGGATTGGTTTGAACCTGAACTGGTTTTCCCGGCGTAACGACAATTTGGGTAAAATCATTCAACTTGTATTATCTCCTTTAATGGAAATTATTATTGTGTTGTGCTTCCTGTTAAATCATATCCAGAGACTACTTTTTATGAAAATGGGCGAAGTGCATCAATAAATTCTTGTGCCGATTGATACCGTTTGAGTTTATTCTTTCTTGTTGCTTTCCTCAAAACCTTTTGTAATTTCTGATTGGGAATCTGTTTGCACGCCTGTTTTTTTCGATACGGTGCAAAACCAGTTAACAGGTACAAACATACACATGCAGCACTATATACATCTGAGCAGTAGTTTAAATTAGCTGTAAAGATATGATTTTGTTTCTTAAGCTCCGGTGGTCGATACCATCTCGTTGCCCCTCGATGATTTCCAATATATTCACCAGAATCATTTGTGCGGACAGCAGAGCCGAAATCGATGATTTTTACTGTTTGGGGGTCATCATTACAAATTAAAATGTTATGTGGAGTAATATCGCAATGGAGAATGCCATGTTGGTGGATCACCTTTAACCCTTTAAGGATGTTAATTGTTATTTGAACGGCTAATTTTTGATCATGGATGATCCCTTTTTTGAAATACCCCAGCTTTCCCCCTTCGTGATATTCTAAAACAATATACCCTTTATGTTCATCCACAAAAAAATCTAGCCAGGTGATGATATGTTTATGAACCGGTAAGCTTTTTAGTATTTCGCTCTCTTGTTCTGCTTCTCTTCTGCTATCAACCTTTTTTATTACTACCCTCTCATTTCGTTGATTCAGACCAAAAAAGACAAGGCTTGTCGCACCCTTACCTAAAGTTTGATGATCCAGTGTATACTTTTCGAATGTAGCTCCCCCTTTGTGACACCTGTTTTTTATATCTTATTATTAGTAAGACAAGAATTCCTGTATGTTTATCCATAAAAAAATAAGGTTGTCTCTAATGGACAACCTTATTTTTTCAGGAAACATACGCTTCGTCTATTGGCAAGAGCCGTTGCAATCCACGAAGTTCTAGTTCCATTAACTTATTCAATGCTTTTTCTTTTTCAATACGAAGTCCTGCATCATCCAATGAACAGCTCACTGGAACATCGCATTTTATTTCGGCAAGCAGTCTCGACAAATGGAGCATGTCTAAATCCTGCTCAATTTTAGTCTTATTTGACTTTGATAATCGATCTAAATTAGAGATAATGCCCTCAATATGTTCAAACTCCTGTAGGAGCTTTAGAGCTGTCTTCTCTCCTATCCCTTTCACGCCAGGATAATTATCGCTTGGATCCCCCATGAGGGCTTTTAAATCAATCATCTGCCGAGGTGTAATTCCTTTTTCTTCAAAGAAGGAATCGGGTGTATGAACCAGGTAATTTCCATAACCTTTTTTCAACAAAATAACAGAAATACTATCATCAAGCAGCTGCAGCATATCCTGGTCACCAGTTAGGATAGATACATGGGCAAAGTCCTTTGATTGCTTAGCGATTGTTCCAATGCAGTCATCTGCTTCATAGCCTGCTAATCCAATATTGGGAATATCAAAGGAAGTAACCACTTCTTTTACTAAATCAAATTGTGGGATAAGCTCTATCGGAGCATCACCGCGATTACCTTTATAATCTGAGAATAATTCAGTACGAAAGGTCTTACTGCCCATATCCCAACAAACAGCGAGATGGGAAGGTTTAAATGATGAAACTGCCGTGAATAAATGCTTAACAAAGCCATGAATTCCATTGGTCGGTGTTCCATTTGAATTTATCATAAATTGTCCTGTAACTGCCGTAGCGTAAAAAGCTCGGAATAGCAACGCCATTCCATCAACAAGCATAAGTGAAGGCTTTTGATTAGTCATATTGGACCTCCTTATTGGTGTCGTTTAAAAACAACACGCTTTCCATTATAACATAAGTTGGCCTGAAAGATTATTCTATTTTATGATCCGCATAAGAAATCCAATCACTAAAGCTTCCGACATAAAGCTTTACTTTATTAAATCCAGCGTCCTTTAATGCCAAGTAATTAGGTGTGGCCGTGACCCCAGATCCACAGTAAACAATAATATCCATATTAGGTTCGATATCTGAAAACCTTTGTCTCTGTTCCTCAGCTTGTTTATATCGCCCGCCACTAATCCCCTCCATCCACGGCTTATTTATGGCACCAGGGATGTGACCGGCTTTTTTATCAATCGGTTCTTCTAGCCCTAGATATCTTCTTGATTCCCTTGAATCGATTAATATCTTGTTTTCCAGCTGTTTTTCGACTGCTTCTTTTACTTCTTCTGTAGTTGCTAATAATTCCGGCTTTAAGTTGCAATGGAATTTTACCTTTTCAAATGAAGGAATATCTTTTGTTACTGAATAATTTGCTGCTGCCCATCCATTAAATCCCTCATCAAGTACATATACATTTTCATGACCAAGGTATTGAAGCAGCCACCAAAAGCGGGCTGCATACGCCCCTTCACCATTATCATAGGCGACAACGACTGTGTTTTCATTAATCCCCTCTTTCTCAAGTTTCATGATAAATTCCTCAAGTCTAGGCAAAGGATGCCGTCCGCCATGGACTTGAACTGGACTTGATAAATCTTTTTCTAAATCAAAGAAAACTGCGCTAGGTAAATGACCTTTTAAATATTCCTGTCTTCCTTTTTCTGGTTCAGCTAATGAAAACCGGCAATCGACAACCCTGACATTGCTCTCGGTTAAGCTTTTCAATAACCATTCTTTGTCTTTAACAAATTTCACGCAGCTTCCTCCTTGTCATTGATTAATACTTTATAAGTTTTTTTGTATTTCCCTTAAATATTCAATAGAAATTCCGCCATCTAAGGCTGAAAGATAACTCAAATAAAAATCATTTACTTGTTCGTTCATTTGTTCTAATAGGCGATTGAATTCCTTTGTTATTTCATCTGAATAATGTGTTTTTAAACGGTGAGCTCCATGCGATAGATATTCATCCGCAGGCAAATTCAGCACTTGATACAGTTCATCACTCATGAATTTTTTTTCATTTTTTTCAAAAAATGATTTTGGACTTTTAAAGTACGACAAGGCTTTAGCAAATAATTGTTTATTCATATCTTTAAAAGCGATAGGAAATTCGATTGCTTGTTGATGCTTCACTTCAAATGCTGAAAAGGAAAGGTCTTGATTGATTTCTTGTAAATTTCGGATGAGACCTGATTGGTAATCAGCCAATTGCTTTTCGGCAAATCTTTCCAGGCGAACTGTCGTTGCCCGCAATTCCTGAGCAAAATCAAAGCCTAGACTTTCGAGAAATTCATCCAGTGCAGCTAGTAATACTTTTTTCAAATGACGGCCATCATCCTTTAGTATGGCGGGATTAAATGACTCCCTAAAGAAATCCCCAAAGCGGAGGAAGACTCTTTGTTTAATGTAATAAACTAACTCTTCTGCTTCCTGGTACAAACGATTTTGCAAGTTTTCAATCGTTTGGTTTTTCAATGACACTAAGATAACTGCTTTTTGTTTTTCAATAGTCCCGCGTTTTCTCTCTTTTACAGTTTGGTCTTCCTGTGAACTTTTGATAAGTTTATCAATTAAATCATGAACCCGGGTTATTTCTTTTTCTGCAGAGGAAATAGCCATTTCCGTTAGTTCATTAGTAATAAAATGATAAAAGGCCTGCTCAAAGTTAGCCATTCCAGATTCCGAAATAGGATTTGGTGTCTCCTTTTCTTTTAACGCCAGCAAGCTTGATACAGGATAGAGATGAGGATTTCTTATTCCATATTTGCTAAGCTGCTCCTCGACATATTCAATAACGGTTTCCTTTTCTTCTTCATTCTCAGCAAGGTCAATGGCATTAATAATAAAGAACATTTTATCCATTTGAAAGGATTCCTTTACACGTCCAAGCTGGATTAAAAATTCACGATCTGCTTTCGAAAATGCATGATTGTAATAGGTAACAAAAAAACATGCATCCGAATTTTTAATGTAATCAAAAGCGACACCTGTATGGCGGGCATTGATTGAATCCGCTCCGGGTGTATCAACCAGAGTAATTCCTTTATTGGTTAACTCGCATTCGTAGTAAAGCTCAATCCATTCTACGTAGCAGGATTTTTCTTCATTAGCAACGAAATCGGTAAATTCACTTAAGTCTGTTTCAAGAACGATTCCTAAAGAATTACCAAATGATTGATAACCTCTAGTAAATGCCTGTAAGAAAGCAATATGTGTTTTCTCCAAGACACCGCCTTCTTGCTGTTTTTGAAGCATAACCTGGTCAATTTTTTTGACCGCACCATCAAAATCATCTGCTTGGAGTTCAAAAACCCTTAATGAGCGATTTACATCTTCAAGCATGGCTGACGCTTCCTTAAACTTAACAAGCACGGTGCCATGCGGATGTCTTTCCGTAACAGGTTTAATTTTGTTAATGGCTGCAGTCGTTGGATTGGGTGAAACAGGCAGGATCTTAGCACCCATAAGTGCATTGGCAAAAGAAGATTTGCCTGCACTGAATGCTCCAAATAATGCTACGGTAAATCCCTTGTTTTCGAGTCTTTCCGCTTTTTCGGATAATTCTTTAGAAAGCTTATAAAAACCAGGGAGGTCTCTAATTAAGGATGAAGTCTTTACTAGACGTTCGACGGTTCTCTCTAAATGATTGCCTGATGGAAGTACCTTTGGATCATTTTTCGCACCCTCAATCACTTTGCCTTTCAAATCGTTTTTCATGTTGCTACTTCCGTTTTCAGACTTTAGCTGTGTTTTGACCACTTCATATTCTTCTTCGTCCTGACTAAAAAGATGATAAATATCTTCTTGTAAAATATCATCTTGTGTTAATAACTCTTCGATCTTTGTTTTCTTCAACTTAGCATTCTGCTTAACCTTTTCTAGTTCTGACAAGGCATTTAGGTATCGATCGTTTTTGCTCAGTTCCTGTTCATACTGTCCAATTAATTTAGCTGTTTGTTGCTTTAATGCTTTTAGGAACTCTTCCTTAAAAATAGCCAGTTTTTGTCGTGCGATTTTTTTAATTTCATTAGCCACGTCTTCTGTGTAATGTAAGACATATTCACCTGATACTCGTGCACCAGTTTTAACAGTTTCGGATAAAAGGTTTGCCTGCACATCGATTGAATAAGACTGCGCCAAGCCCTGTAAATCTCCCCCGTCAAGACCCGTTTCCTTTAAGGTGCGTAGTAAATATTCGCGTACGTGCCACTCGAGCTGAGATTTTGTTTTATCATGAATATCATGATGAAAGCGTTCAAGCCTCACATTCTTCTCATCCAACGTCTTTTGCTTGGAAAATATGAATCCAACTTTGAATTCCGGTTGACATGATTCCAAATAACTCTCCGCTAACTCTCTGGTTTGAAATGGCATGAGGTATGCGTTTTTTAGTATTTGGGCAATTTGATGATCAAATTCCTTCTCTGTTCCGATTACCCCCTCTTTTAAAGTCTGGAGGTTTCCTTCCATTTCTCGAGAACTATTGGATAATTCACTTCTTTCTTCCTCAGTTAATTCATTCAATACCTCAACGATAGGTCTTAGCTCACGCTCATCTAATTTACTTAATTGAGCAATATGATCTTGGGTAATTTTTTTTAAGGAATGAAAAACCGATGGTATTAATAATTGGTCTTTAGAGGCCAATTTTTCTGTAATAAATTCCTGAAGATCATTGAATTCATTGAAGGCATGGCTTTTATTTTTCAAAGAAGTATAAAAAATTCTTGCTGGTTTCACTCCCCAAGATGCAAACGAATCAACCACACTTTTTTGAAACTCATCGAAGCTCAGTTCTTCATCATTGTGTTTATCAATTTGGTTAATTACTAAATAAACTTCTTTTCCAGCTTGGGTTAATTCCTTTGTAAATAAAAAATTCAACTCTGCTTGGACGTGGTTAAAATCCATGATATATAGAACGATATCGGCAAGATGAATTGCTGATTCGGTTGCAATCCGGTGGGCATCATCAGCAGAATCAATACCAGGTGTATCCATGATTACCGTATTATCGGGTAAACCTGTTTCACTGTGACTAATTTCAATTTCTTCAATTTGATCGCCGTCTTTGCAATAATTTTTGACTAATTCATAATCATACGGAGCTAAATAGATGCGAGGCTTTTCATTTTTGAAAAAGACCTTTGCATATTCTTCTCCAGCTTTTACTTTCACTAAGTTTGCACTTGTCGGAATTGGACTAGATGGAAGTAAATTCTCTCCAACCAGTTGATTGATCATTGTCGATTTCCCTGCAGAGAAATGGCCACAAAATGCAATCATAAACTCTTTGTTCTTCAGCTTCTTTGCTAGTTGTTTTATTTTTTCCGCATTTTCATAATCTTCTTGTTCGTTTATATATTCAAATACTGAAACGATTTTAGTTTTTAGTGTTTGTATAGCTTCTTCTTGATTGACTGTTTTCACCATTAACTTATTCCCCTTAGCAACATTATAATATTTTTTATTTTATACGATAATTCAAACTTTTCCTATCTTGACACTTCTTTTACTTAAAACAAATTTCTTCCTAAAACGACAAAAAGCCACGGTGCAAGACCCTGGCTCCCAAAATACACTATTAATTTAATGTGTAACGTTTTTTAAGACGTGCTTCATGACAAATGCATAAATAATAACCGTTCCACCAACTAAAGCAAAAGTCAATTGTAACACCTTCCTTATAAGACTTTCATTGAGAATGATTTTCATCGATAACCAAAGTTTAACATAGGTGATAATCATTTTCAATAGCCCATTTCTAACTGTCACAATTATTTAACAACTTTAGGTAGGAAACGATTACAATCCTGAAATGTCCCTTCATATTCCGTCAGCTCCCTAAGCGCCTTTTCCTCCTCAGGTATACGAATCCTAAGCACGATGATATTTAATATCGTAAATAAACTAGCTGTAAAATAAGCGTTGAACAACAATGGAACAACAGCCAGTTCAACCGCAACAACAAAATAATTGGGATGTCTGATAAAACGGTATGGTCCCTTTCTAATCACATTCGCATTTCTTAAGACAATAATTTTTGTATTCCAAAACCTTCCTAGTGATGCAATCGCCCATATTCTAAATAGCTGGGCTATAAGAAAAACAATTATTAGGATGCCCCATAAAGGAGATAGACCCAAATTCATGAAAATTTTTTCACAACTTAAGAAAATAAAAAACAGCGCATGCATAGTCACCATATATCGATAATGCTTTTCGCCAAATTCAATGGCCCCACGTTTCTTCATCCACTTTTCATTGCTTTTTGCTATTTTTAGCTCAACAATCCGCTGAAGGCCGATGAATCCAATTAATATCAGAAATGAGATACTATCTTTCATTTTACTCCCACCTAAATAAAAGCAGTTCGGAACTGAAACCAGGTCCAAGCGCGGTACCAAGTCCTAAAGCATCCTGAGGAATATCCATCTCCATGTAACGTTTCAGCACATAAAATATCGTTGTTGAAGACATATTCCCAAATTGTTTTAACACTTCAAGTGAAACGTCAGTCATGGATGGAGGTAACTCTAATGATTTTACATAGGCATCTATCACTTTTTTCCCACCCGGATGAGCAATAAAATAGTCTATTTGTTCAAGATTGATTTGATGTTCACCTAAAAATCCACTTACATTCGGCTTTAACCAATCCTCTATGATCTGGGGGATATCCCGAGAAAATACCACAAACAGCCCCGTGCTCCTAATAGCCCAGCCCATCACATCTAAAGAGTTCGGCATCAGCGTGGACTGTGTAGCAATGATGGAGGGGGAAGTCTGCTTCTTCCTGAAATCTGAAGAGTATGAATCATCACCGCAAACTAAGGCACAGGCTACACCATCGGCAAACAAAGAAGTTCCGATTAAATTACTTTTCGAAAGATCGTTGCGCTGAAACGTTAGGCTGCAAAGCTCAACTGAGAGTACTAGGGCCTTTGCTTTTGGAAACGCAAGACAATATTCATAGGCTCTCGATAGACCAGCAGCACCGCCTGCACAGCCAAGTCCCCAAATAGGTACTCTCTTTGTGTGTGAATTAAACGGAAGGTGATTCATGATTCTCGCTTCGATACTTGGTGTGGCCATCCCCGTGGTTGAGATAAAAAAAATGATGTCAATTTCTTGATAGTTAATATTACGATTTAAGAAATCCTTATTATTTAAACACTTCTCGATTGCTTCCTTTCCAAGGGTCAGCGCGGACTCAATATAAGCAGAATTTTTTTCTTCAAAAGTATGTTCTTCTTTAAACCAATCAAGATTTTTAACAAAATGCCTTTTTTCAATTTGGCCGTTTTGAAAAGCCCTTAATAGTCGTTCAATATCCTTAAAGGAATCAGAGAAAAGCTCTCGTGCAAACTCCAAAGCTTGGTTTTGGTTAACTTCAAAATGTGGAGTAACCTCTGCAACTGAAATAATTGTAGGCATGTTTTTTCTCCTTCAATCTATGTAAGGGTATTTTTTCCAGTTTCATGGTTATTATTCACAAGTTTCGGTAAGCAAAAAAAAAGCTTCCCTGTAGGAGAAGGAAACCAAAAGTTTCCCCTCTGGGAAGCAAACGTTTTGAAGGTTGTTGCTGTGCTCTTAAATTATATAATGGATACTGATTTCATTCATTAACTAATGATTTCCAGTTCCGAAATCCTAAATAAAAAGCAAGTAAATTGCTTCAGATTGTAGACAAAAGGCA
>NZ_JAGGQY010000010.1:85040-138789 GCF_018613105.1 Bacillus sp. ISL-77 | reverse complement strand
ATTTATAAGGCATACTTGTTTTTACAAACTTCTTCTGCATTATCTAGTTTTGAGGGAATGATTCCTCAATTAAATAGTCTGGCAGCAATGGCGAGAAGGTCACACCCGTTCCCATACCGAACACGGAAGTTAAGCTTCTCAGCGCCGATGGTAGTTGGGACACGCGTCCCTGTGAGAGTAGGACGTTGCCAGGCAAATTGAAGACAACCTGAAAAGGTTGTTTTTTGTATGAATAAGAAAGTACAAATTTTTACTACCACAGATCTTACTGCTGTGGTATTTTTTGTATTTAAAGGCAAAAGGCTTACAGCATTTTTTTAGGTAGTTTTTTTTTGACATTTCCAAAATATGATCACTAGAGGAAATTAGCAACAAGTCACAGTAATGGGGTTTGGCACGAATCCTGGTTCAGAAATTAATCATGGTTCCTTTTTAAAGAGTCATTGTTGAGGACAGCTCTCGACATTCTTCACAGGCATTTAGAGTTATAAATCTAGTAATGAGTGGTCTGAGGCTACTTTTAATCAAACGTTTGGATAGTATCAAAAAGTCGGGATTTTAATAGAATCATGGAGGTTTGGGAGAAGCTCATCTGTTTTTGTAGAAAGGTGGATTATTTCCTGCGGAATGTTCAAACGCATTTCGACAATCTTCATACTTGCTTTGCAGGGGGAATTGCTTATCAATCAGTATTTACAGCTGTTTCAATCAATCGTTTGATTAGTATAGCCTATTTGGTATTTAGTCGAAAGAGTGTCGGTTTGTGACGCTTGTGGTTTAAACAAAATTTGAAGTAACTCAAACTGTTCTATGATATTAGAGAAAGTAAATTTTCCTAGTTCTCTCTATATGGATGGCTAACGGGGGAGTTTAGAATGGTCGAGAAACTAATCAAACGAAGCAGCTGAATCAAGAATTAAAAGAAGAGAAAAAACGAGCAAAAACGTTAGAAAGAGATTTACTTAAAAAAGAGAAAGCATTGGCGGAAGCTGCCGCAATATTACTATTAAAAAAAAAGGCCCAAGCGATCTGGGGGGACCAAGAGGACGAATGAAATAATATAAACATAAAAATTTAATTTTCTTCAACTAATTTTAAGTTAAAGTATAACTAATAAAATACAGAGTGTACTTGGAGGAGCCTGTCACCAAGGGATAATTATGTCCTTTGGTAACAGGCTCTTTTTGTATTTTTATTAAACAATGACAAATCATAATAACGAAAGGTGGTAATTTAAGTGTTAATCCTACAATTAGCGATTATTGTAATTGCATCAAAAATAGCAGGAAGTCTTAGTGTTAGATTAGGGCAGCCTTCTGTTCTGGGAAAACTTCTCATTGGAATTGTACTTGGACCATCGGTTCTTGGATTAATAAATGAAACAGAAACATTAGCTGAATTTAGTCAAATCGGAGTTATTTTATTAATGTTTATAGCTGGATTGGAAACAGATATAGATGAATTCAAACGAACTGGAAAAGCCTCAACATTAGTTGGTTTTGGTGGCATTATTGTTCCCCTTGTTTTAGGTCACTTTACTGGGTTGGCATTAAACTTAAGTACAATGGAATCTTGGTTTTTGGGGCTATTACTTTCTGCAACAAGTGTAAGTATATCGGTTCAAGCACTGAAGGAGATGAATCGTTTAAAAACATCTGAAGGGACCACAATCTTAGGAGCAGCTGTAATCGATGATGTTGTAGTAATTATCGCATTAGCATTCTTGATGAGTTTTGCAGGCGGAGATGTGAATTTAATCACTGTTGTTTTAAAGAAAGTCATTTTCTTTGCGGGAGCTATTCTTGTTGGATGGAAGGTAATACCTTGGTTTTTAAAGAAGTTCTCATCATTAAAAGTAACAGAAACGGTCATTTCGTCCGCTCTAGTTATTTGTTTTGTTTATGCTTACTTAGCAGAATATACAGGCGTCGCCGCCATCATCGGAGCCTATATTGCAGGCGTGGCAATTAGCGTAACGGATTTCAAACACGAAGTTTTTGAGAAGGTAGAAACGATTAGTTATTCTATATTTGTTCCTGTTTTCTTTACCTCAATTGGTGTAACGGCAGAGTTCACTGGTATTACTGAAAATATTTTTCTAATAGCCATTCTTAGTGTATTAGCAATTTTAACTAAGTTAGTCGGCTCTGCAATTGGTGCAAAAGCTGCTGGATTTAGTTGGAATAGTTCTTTGGGAATAGGTTCAGCAATGGTTTCCCGTGGTGAAGTAGCATTAATTATTGCTGCTATTGGTTTAGAATCCAATCTACTTAGCCAAGATATGTTTGCTGTGTTAGTTGTTGTGGTACTTGTAACAACTATTGTTACGCCACCAATGATGAAATTGTTTTTTAAATCAAATACTCTAAAGGCAACAAATTAAATTTAACTATAGGTATTGATATTGCTAAATACAAGCATGTGGCAAGAGCCCAAGACTTTAGAGGTTTAGAATTTTCGGCACCCTTTTACTATTAAACATAGATTTAAGATAAGGCATCCGGCATGGGAGTAAATTATCTGCCGAAACCATCAGGGTGATTTAGGATGTGTTGACAATGTAGGTCAAGGAAATAATCTAAACCTATTTTGTCATTTCTGTGCATTTTGATTTGCCATTAACGTTTGAGATTCATTGACATTAATTTTTTCCTGTTAACTTAAGCTTTACGACCCGCTAAAGGTCACTATAGATAATTCAAAATTTTGGCGTTATCCCTTTAACAAATCTATATTCGCTTACATAGCATAAGATTATATTCGCCTAATTTTATTGGTGTTCTGAATATAGTTAAATTGGTATTATTTTAAATTACCTTATCTTTGTATCTAAGTAAGTTGGTGGTTTGATAGAGTTCAAGACTACTTAAAGAATTTTCAACTTCCACCTCTTCAACTCTATCGAACTTTAGATTTATTACCAAGATATTTTTAACCCGCGGAGTTTCCCAGAATATCGACTTCAAGAACCCCTTGTCCCATCTTCCTAGGCGATACAGAGTCTATTATTAAGAATGGAGGAACAAGCATTGATAGAAAAAACGTACAGAAATGTACCTGTTTACTGGCCTTACCTATATCAGCCTTGTCCGTGCTATCTTCCGTTACCTAAACCATCAATGGACTTGTCAGGACCAATATTTCCAATAGTAATAGCACCATTCTTATCACTACAACCCGTGCCTATACCATCTATTTGGAGTAACTTATCCAAACCTATTTATTGCATTCAAGCAGGAAAATACGTGACCAACACAAAGCCTATTGATCTGCTGGTTTTCGCCCCTCATCCCGATGACGAGACGCTAGGGACTGCAGGTGTGATTATGCGATCAGTGGCGGCAGGAAAGCGGGTTCATGTTGTTATCTTTACGAATGGAGATGGTTACCCGAGGGCTGCCTCCCAGCTGCTCAAGAAGAATATTAACGAGCTTCGTCCCGAGGATTACTTCGAATTGGCACGGGTGCGCCAGTTCGAAGTGTATGCTGCTATGGCGGAGTTGGGACTAACGCCGTCGGATATTACCTTTCTCGGCTATCCTGATGCTGGACTGGATCGTGTCTATAAGTCCCAGGGTCTAGAGCCTTTCCAGCAACGCTTTACCCTGATGAGACAGACGTATAGCATGGTATACCCGGACTATCACTCGCTTGTTTATGGTATGCCAGCGCCCTATCTGAAGGAATTTGCTCTCTCCGATACAATGGACCTGATCAGGTGTATGCAGCCAAAGGAAATCTACGTCACCGATGGTGCGGATGGGCACTTAGATCATCAGGCGGCTTTCTTGTTTGTTCGTGACGCCGTGCAGGCGACAGGTTACAGAGGGAAAGTGTATACCTATTTAATCCACAGCGGTCCAGACACCGAATGGCCATGGCCACGTGGAATTACCCCTAGATTGCCGTTTGAGGCACATGAGTATAAAGGAGAGCGAATTCCCAGCTTTGTCCCGTGGCCGCCTCGAGTGCGGGTCCCAATGACCGAAGCTGAGGCCACTCGAAAGTTGAAAGCGATTCGGGCGTATCGCTCGCAGCTTGCTACGGACAGGGAGTATCTCGAATCGTTTATAAAGAATGAAGAAATTTTTTGGTGTACGGTCTGAGGGAATACTGCGAAATATAAATCATATTTCATGCCTGGCGACTGGTATGTTTCTGGTGACTGTTATATGGATTTAAGATGGTTATTTTGGGTTTCAAGGCCGTATAGATGATGTATATGACAAATCAATTTGGTCCTGTTGTACTCTAAAAGAGCGTATCGTGTTTAAAGTAAAATCATTAAACGAATTTGGCGTTGAGTTATGGGTGCGATGCTTCGATAACGAAGGATCGTTTTTTTGCTGATACTGTATATAAGCACCCTTTAGTTCAATAAAATAAAGGGTATTGACAAAAAAAATTATAAGTATTATTATTATCTCAGATTAAAGATAATATAATTCAAGATAATATAATTCAAGATTTTTTAAGGGGGTGAAATTAATGGAGAGGAAATGCAATAATTTGCCCTTTCTGATATTAATGCAAACATCTAAAGCAATTCATGATCGAATTAAGGAAGAAATGGCAAAAAACAAGCTTGGTATTACGGAATTTTCTGTTTTAGAGGTACTTTATCAAAAAGGGAAACAAACAATTCAACAAATTGGAAATTGCATATTGGTCTCAAGTGGTTCGATGACCTATTGTTTAGATAAGCTAGAACAAAGAGGTTTATTAAGCCGAAATGCCTGTCCAGATGACCGCCGTATGATACATGTTAGATTAACTGATGATGGAAATAAATTGATGAAGGAAATCATGCCGAAATATCAAGAGTTAATTGAAGATATGTTTGATTCATTAAATTCTGATGAGGCAGAGACATTGGTGAATCTTTTGAAAAAAGTAAGGAATAAAGTTTAAACGTGCATTTTTTTAAAATAATATCTCGAATTCGAGATAAAAAATCAGGAGGATTTTAAGATGTTAAACATTGGTTTATTAATCATTCGTTTGGTAATTGGTTTACTATTTGTAGGTCACGGTGCTCAAAAGTTGTTTGGTTGGTTCGGTGGCAATGGATTGAAAGGAACCGGTGGCTGGTTTGAATCTATTGGCATGAAACCAGGAGTGACCATGGCTCTTTTCGCAGGGTTAGCAGAACTTATTGGGGGACTTTTGTTTGCTTTAGGACTATTAACACCACTTGCAGGAATTATGATTGCAGGAACTATGTTAATGGCTATCGCAAAAGTGCATGGTCCAAATGGATTATGGGCAACAGCTAATGGATATGAATACAACTTAACTTTGCTTTCAGTTGCTATTGGTATAGCTTTGATCGGTCCCGGTCAATATGCGTTAGATTCATTTTTATTCTAAAATATCTGGTCTTTTATGACACTTTTTACTATTACAGGCGATCTTTAATTTCGAACAAAAGAATTAAATTAATATTGTGACAGGAGTGAAATGAGATGGAACTCTTAGGACTACATCATGTATCAATATTAACAGGTAAAGCGGAAAAAAATTATGAATTTTATACAAAAATTTTAGGAATGAGATTGGTTAAGAAAACAGTTAACCAAGATAATACAGAATCCTATCATCTTTTCTATGCTGACGCGGAAGGAACCCCAGGAACTGAAGTTACGTTCTTTGACATTCCTCATCTTGGGCAAACATACAGGGGAACTTCAGATATTTCTACTGTATCACTAAGGGTTAGAAATTCAGATTCATTGTTATTTTGGAAAGAACGTTTTAAACAATTTGGGGTTGAACATGATGTTATTCAAAAAAGAGCAAATCGAGATACATTGGCTTTCAGAGATTTCGAGGGGACTCGTTTAATCCTCGTAGCCGATAACGGTGAAAAAGGTGTGAGAGCTGGGATTCCTTGGCAAAGGAATGACATTCCACTGGAACATGCCATTATTGGTTTAGGACCTGTAACACTCACAGTCGCAATTGCAGAACCAACAATTGGAGTTTTAACAGAAGTTATGGGTTTCCGATTTGCCGGTTCTTATCCTTCACTTGAAGGGGATTATCCAGATATATTGATTTATGTAACTGGAGAAGGCGGCAGCGGTGCGGAAGTTCATATTGAAACAAGACCCGATTTGCCAAGAGTCCGCTTAGGTCGTGGAGGTGTTCACCATGTTGCCTTCCGTGTTCCGAATGAGGAAGAATATGACCAATGGGCAGAGCGTTTGAAAGAATACAGGTTACCGAATTCAGGGAAAGTGGAACGGTATTACTTCAAGGCATTATATTTCAGGGAACCCAATGGTATTTTATTTGAATTATCAACGGATACACCGGGATTTGCGACAGATGAACCAATGGAAACAATGGGGGAAAAACTAGCACTTCCACCATTTTTGGAACCAAACCGAAAAGAGATCCAAGAAAAATTACGACCATTAATCTTAAATTAAATATTGGAGGTATATATAATGAACCATCTAAAAGGAATACACCATGTAACAGCTATTACAAGTAGTGCAGAAAAGAACTATGAATTTTTTACTTATGTTTTAGGAATGCGTTTAGTTAAAAAAACGGTAAATCAAGATGATATTCAAACCTATCATTTATTCTTTGCAGATGATAAAGGCAGCGCAGGCACAGACATGACTTTCTTCGATTTCCCCGGCATTCCTAAAGGAGTACATGGTACAAACGAGATTTCAAAGACATCTTTCCGTGTACCGAGTGATGAAGCATTAGACTATTGGGTAAATCGTTTTGATCGTTTAGAAGTGAAACATACTGGAATCAAAGAGCAATTTGGCAAGAAAACCCTCTCTTTCATTGATTTTGACGATCAGCAATATCAATTGATTTCAGATGAATTCAATAAAGGGGTGGAATCTGGCACACCATGGCAAAAAGGTCCAATTCCACTGGAATATGCAATTACTGGTTTGGGACCAATTTTTGTCCGTATTGCGAACTTTGATTACTTCAAAGAAATGATGGAAAAAGTCCTATTATTTAAAGAGACAGATAAAGAAGGGTCATTCCATTTATTTGAAGTGGGGGAAGGCGGGAATGGTGCCTCGGTCATTGTAGAATATAATGCCATTCTTCCTGAAGCCCAGCAAGGTTTTGGGACGGTTCACCATGCGGCATTACGTGTAGAGGATCGCTCTGTTTTAGAAGAATGGATTGAACGGATGAGTAGTTTTGGATTCCATACATCCGGTTATGTAAATCGTCACTTTTTTGAGTCATTATACGCAAGAGTTGCACCGCAAATTTTATTTGAATTCGCTACAGATGGTCCTGGTTTTATGGGAGATGAACCTTATGAAACGCTTGGGGAAAAATTATCTTTACCTCCATTCTTAGAGCCTCAACGTGCAGAAATAGAAAAATTAGTTCGCCCAATTGATACAATGAGAAGTACAAAGGAATTCATCAAAGAATAAAAAGAAAAATATTCAACGAAACAGATATTTACGAAGGAAAGTGGAAAACAAAGTCCATTAAAGGAAGAGGAGCTCCATTTTAATGCCTAGTTCTTTTTCTCTCAGAAAACAGCTTAATAAAAAGAGGCCGGATTCATAATGAATCCAGCCTCTTTCCCTTATTAGGCAATCACGTAATCCGTCACATTGCGGTCGATGACTCTTGCTCCTTTTGCAGCTACAAACTTGCCACTGGCCGTTGTGAAAACTTCAGATGCAATAATCTGCGCCATTGATAATTTTACAACTTCTTCATCAATCGGCTCTTTAGGGTTATCGACGGAAAGACTTGCCGTCTTTCCAAACTCTGTGGTAAATTGCAATTCCAATGTTTTTGCCATTCCTTTCACCTCCACTCACTTTATTATTTCGTTAGACTATTAACCTAGAATCGCGGAGCTGTCATTTCGCTCCACTTTGTTTAGCGGGTCATTGCATAGAGAAGCTACTGCTAGTGCCGCTTGGGATAGTTGATCTGCGGTAGCAGCCTTTGTGACATTGCTAAACGTTTTTGCTTTGAGGATGGGATTTCCTTCGTCATCCATGCCCGCTTCAAACACGATGCGAAGCTTCGTTACCTCTAATAATGCTTGTGCCATTGTTTCTCACCACCTTTCACCTTCTATATATAGAAAAGTCGGTAAAAAGGACAGGGTAGGAAGGAGAAATTTTATTTGAATGTAAGACTTTTAGTGAATGGATGGAGTAGTCCTAGATTGTGGAACATATTGTGTGGTTTCATAGCACGAGGTTGTTTCCTATGAGATTATTGAGAAAATATGGTTGGAGCTGCGTTCTCGATGGTCCAGATGCACTTGCAGAAGCTCGTAAGCTGCAATATGTGGGCGCATGTAGTGGGATAATTAGCTCCAATGAGCAGCTTCCCAGCCAATTGTTGAAGGATATAGCGAACTGGACCATTTTATCAGCGGAAAACGCACATTTATCAGATGAATCTTTCGGTGAAAGCCTTTATATTCATGAAAAGGCGTGATTAAGTGTGGGGATGGTTATTTTTCGAAAAAATGCGTGATTAATTATGAGGACTTTTATTTTTGGAAAAAAAAGCGCGAAGGTGCCTTCGGATTGGAAGGCATTTACGCTTGTTTGGGTTCCAGGTTCATCGTTTTCATTGTTTCATTTGATTAGAGAACAAAATAAAGATACACTTACCTATATTGTTTTTTAGAGCGGGTGCAGGATGAATAATAGACAGAAAGAATTACTACGAATATTGCTCGTTCATGAAGAAGGGGTATTGCATATCAAGGATTTGTCGGAAGAGCTTGATTGTGCGGAAAAAACGGTCCGGAACGATTTAGATCGATTGGAGGAGTTTCTCCGCGATTATCCAAGCGCAAGGCTCATCCGGAAGCCGGGCCTTGGGATTGCGATTGAAAGTGATGAAAGTGATCGATCGGAAATTTTGCGCAGTCTTCTTTCGAGCGAACCGAAAACCAATGAAGAACGGCTTTTTGAAATGGCCTATCAGCTCTTAACAAGTGATAAGGCAATCACCTTACAGCATTTTGCCGATCGATACTATGTACCTAAAGCGGCGATTAAAAAAGATATCGAGGCGATTACGGATTGGCTGGAGCGGTTTGAGCTTGAACTCGTTTCGAAGCCGCGGGTGGGAAATGTGATTCAAGGATCAGAATTGAAGAAACGTAATGCTTTGGCGCACTTGTCTGAGCTTTTTTTGCACGAAAAAAATGTGGTGTTGGATTTATTTTTACCCTATGAAATTTCGACCGTTAGGAATGCACTTAAGGATATGCAGGGGCGATTTTCGATTGCTTTTTCAGACGATGCGTTAGAGAGCTTGCTCGTTCATGCACTGATTATGGTGAAACGGACCCGGCAGCGGTCGCCTGTATTTGTCCAAGAGTCCGAAAAAGTGATGGCGTTTGAACGGAAAGAATATCAATTTGCCAGCTGGTTTTTTGAAAAATTGGAATTGGCCTTTCGGTTAACCTTCCCGGATGTGGAGCAGGTTTATTTTACATGGCACCTGATTAGCAGCAAGCGTGTCGGAGAGGAACTCCATCAAGATTTGACAGTGGATGAAGAGGCAGCTGAGCTTGTTCTTGCTTTCGTTCGCAAGATGGAAAAGTTGACTTTCATTCATTATGAAGCGGATCCGATCTTAATCGATGGCCTTGCCGTTCATTTGCATTCGGTCATCAATCGCATCAAATATGGTTTTCCGATTACAAATCCGCTTCTATCGAATATTAAAAAAATGTATCCCTATATGTTCAATATGGTGATGTTAACGCTTGAAGAAATCAAACAAACTTTTCATATCGAAATCCCTGAGGATGAGGCGGCCTATATTGTCCTTCATTTTCAAGCCTCTGTTGAAAGACTGGAAAAAAAGCGAGATATAAAGAAGAAAGCGTTGATTGTGTGCCATATGGGGATTGGCATGTCGCATTTGTTAGAGGCGAAAATCGAACAGCAGTACCAGAACATTGAGATTGTCGCCTGTATTGGAAAGGCGGAAGTGCCGGAATATTTGAGTTCTCATCCAGCGGATTTTATTATCTCTACGGTTCCGCTTGAGAAAGTAACCATCGAGCACATCGTGATTTCCCCGTTGTTTGGACAAGAGGATAAGAAAAAATTACATCAGTTTGTTGAAGTGTTGAAGCAAAAAAGTACCGAACACCATGGGCCCCATGTATTTTCTCCCTTCTTGAAGGAAGAACTTGTGTTTTTTCATGTGGAAAAAGAACACCGCTATGAAGTCGTCGAATTGCTGGCGGACGCTCTTTATAAAAAAGGCTTTGTGAGTAAAGAGTATATTCATAGTGCTGTTAATCGAGAGAGGAAATCCGCTACAGCTATCGGCGGGGGAATTGCCATCCCGCATGGAAACCCATCGATGATTCACCAATCTGCTTTAGCCACGGCAATCATGAAGGAGCGGATGGAGTGGGGGAATGAACGGGTGTCCCTTGTCATCATGCTGGCCATTGCCAAAGAGAATCAAGGGGAGCTTCGCGGGGTAATTGGGAAGATTTCTGCCTTGAGTGAGGCGCCTTTGGTTGTTCATGCTGTAACAGCTGCAAGGGATTATCAAGAATTTTTACAAGTACTGGACCAATTCGCCTAGCGGATTGGTTTTTTTGTCTCCCCTAATTGTTTTGTAGGAGGAGGGTTCTACGTGACCGAAGTGGTAATAGAACTAAGTTTAGGGTCACGTAGGAGGGTTTTACGTGACTGAAGTGGTAATAGAACTAAGTTTAGGATCACGTAGGAGGGTTTTACGTGACTGAAGTGGTAATAGAACTAAGTTTGAGGTCACGTAGGAGGGTTCTACGTGACCGAAGTGGTAATAGAACTAAGTTTAGGGTCACGTAGGAGGGTTCTATGTGACCGAAGTGGTAATAGAACTAAGTTTAGAGTCACGTAGGAGGGTTCTACGTGACCGAAGTGGTAAAAGAACTAAGTTTGAGGTAACGTAGGAGGGTTCTACGTGACCGAAGTGATAAAAGAACTAAGTTTGGGGTCACGTAGGAGGGTTCTACGTGACCGAAGTGGTAAAAGAACTAAGTTTGAGGTAACGTAGGAGGGTTCTACGTGACCGAGTTGGTAATAGAACTAAGTTTAGGGTCACGTAGGAGGGTTCTACGTGACCGATATGGAGCTAGAACTAAGATTAAGGTCACATAGGAACGCATTAAACTTTTTTTACCGCAGTCTCCGGTAAAAAGATGAAAAATTACCTGGACAAGATTGGTATATTATAGATTTAAGAAAGCGATTACTTAGTTATTTTTACAATAGGAGGTAACACGATGGGGAAAATATTAGCTGTTACAGCTTGTCCAGTTGGAATTGCTCATACATATATGGCTGCTGAGAACTTACAAAAAGCGGGCCAAGCGTTGGGCATCGATATAAAAGTGGAAACACAAGGTTCGATTGGCGTCGAAAATGCGTTAACGGAGCAAGATATTGCCGAAGCAGATGGCATTATTATTGCAGCGGATAAAGAGGTTAAGAAGGACCGTTTTGCCGGCAAAAAATTAATTGTCACCGGTGTCCAAGAGGGTATTCGCAAACCAGAAGAATTGATTAAACAGATTCAAAGCGGAAACGTTCCTGTTTATAAACCTGAATCAGCCCCGTCTGGTCAAGAAAAGAAAAGCAAACAAAAGGAAAACGGCTTTTATAAGCACTTAATGAGTGGGGTTTCCTACATGATTCCCTTTATTGTGGTTGGGGGATTATTGATTGCGATCGCGTTAGCTCTAGGTGGTGAGCAAACACCAGGTGGAATTAAAATACCAGATGGTTCCTTTTGGAAACAAATTGAAGGTCTTGGCGGTACAGCTTTCATGTTCATGGTACCGATCTTGTCTGGTTTCATTGCGGTAAGTATTGCTGACCGTCCAGGACTCGTACCAGGTATGATTGGCGGTTATATTGCAGCCAATGGTAGTTTTTACGGAAGTGAAGCGGGTGCCGGATTTATCGGCGGGATTATTGCTGGTTTCTTAGCGGGTTATGTTGCCCTAGCTATTAAAAAAATTAAAGTGCCAAAAGCGGTTCAGCCCGTTATGCCAATTATTTTTATCCCAATTCTATCAAGTGTTATTGTAGGTCTATTATTTATCTTCGTCATTGGTCATCCGGTTGCAAGTGTGTTCGAAGCATTAACAACTTGGCTTGCTAGCATGCAAGGTGGAAGCTCGATTGTCTTAGCGATGATTCTCGGTGCGATGATTGCGGTCGATATGGGTGGCCCATTCAACAAAGTTGCTTTTCTTTTCGGCTCAGCCATGATTGCAGAAGGTAACTATGAAATTATGGGACCCATTGCAGTAGCGATCTGTATCCCGCCAATTGGACTTGGACTTGCTACTTTTATCAACAAACGCAAATTTAGTCAGGCAGAAAGAGATGCCGGAAAAGCATCCTTCACGATGGGGCTATTTGGTATTACAGAGGGTGCGATTCCGTTCGCCGCACAAGATCCATTTCGTGTGATTCCAAGTATCGTTGTCGGTTCGATGGTAGGTTCTGTCATCGCCATGCTTTCTAGTGTGGGTGACAGAGTTGCTCATGGTGGTCCGATTGTTGCTATATTAGGTGCTGTTGACAATGTGGTTATGTTCTTCATCGCTGTTATTGTTGGTGTGATTGTAACGGCCCTCATGGTTACGGCGTTGAAGAAAAATGTAGATGGTGCTGTGCCGGTTGCAGCGGGTGTTGGTCCTGATACTAGTGCTGCGGCACCAGCACGTGAAGAAAAAGTCGAAGCTGTTTCTAAAACTGATATTAGCAAGTTAACTGATATTACTACAATAGAATTAATTGATACCGATTTAGCTGGCAACACACGTGATGATGTAATCGATGAATTGATTGCCAAGTTTGATACAGCTGGTGTCTTACGTTCAAAACAAGAATATAAACAAGCGATCTTAAATCGTGAGAGTGAAAGTTCGACTGGGCTTGGCATGAATATCGCCATCCCCCATGGTAAATCAAATGCGGTTAAACGCCCAGCTGTTGCCTTTGGTATCAAACGTGACGGTATCAATTGGAACAGTTTAGATGGCGCCCCGGCAAAATTAATCTTCATGATTGCCGTACCGGAAAAAGCAGCAGGAGATGCCCACCTCAAGATTCTACAAATGCTATCACGAAAATTAATGGATGATGGGTTTAGAGAGCAATTATTAAAGGTTACGACGAAAGAGGAAGCATATAAACTTCTTGAGACTATTTAGGGGTCAGTGGGAGGTAAACTGAATCAAACAGTAAAGCAGAGAGCAATGTCTCTCTGCTTTTTTTGTGTCTTTGAGACCATGGGGATGGTTCTCTTGGTCAAGCCGCATTTGAGTTTGCGATATCAATGATGATGAGAGTAGAAAGCATCGACAATAGACAGAAAATTTTGTAACATTTTGTAATAATATATTGATTTTTTAAAATATTTACTCTAGTATAATGTTTATTAAATTTATTAAAATAGTTGGAATTAATGTATTGGGGGAATTGTTTTGGAAGTCATCGAGAAAATCAGCAGCTTTGCTGGGAAAACATTTACGTTATGGGTATTGATCTTTGCGGTTATTGCTTTTCTTAATCCTGGTAACTTTGTGTGGCTGGGAGGCTATATTGTTCCTCTACTAGGAATTGTTATGTTTGGAATGGGCCTGACACTCGAGCTATCGGATTTTAAAGAAGTATTTAGAAGACCGAAAGAAGTGGCGCTTGGGGTCATAGGTCACTTTATCATTATGCCGTTACTTGCCTTTTTATTGGCGGTCGGACTCCATTTACCTGAAGAAGTTGCTGTAGGTGTCATTTTAGTAGGATGCTGTCCAAGCGGAACTGCTTCCAATGTTATGGTGTTTCTAGCAAGAGGAAATGTGGCACTGGCCGTTGCAATTGCCTCAGTTTCTACGATTCTTGCACCAATTGTTACACCATTGCTTATTCTTCTGTTTGCGAGCAAATGGGTTGATGTCAGTGTTGCTTCCTTATTCCTTTCGATTGTACAAGTTGTCATTGTTCCATTAGCAGCTGGCTTTATCATTAAAAAGTTCTTTGGCAAACAGGCAAAAGCCGGTGCAAAGGCATTGCCGCTTGTTTCCGTTATTGCGATTGTGTTAATTGTATCTGCTGTTGTAGCAGGCAGCGCGACCAAAATTGCTGAATCGGGTCTACTTATTTTTGGTGTAGTAATCCTTCATAATCTGCTTGGATTCTTCCTGGGCTTTTTCTTTGCCCGTTTATGCGGTATGGACCTTGCAAAACAAAAGGCTGTAGCAATGGAAGTTGGTATGCAGAATTCGGGCTTGGGAGTCGCTATCGCTACCGCTCATTTCTCACCTTTAGCGGCAGTACCAAGTGCCATTTTCAGCGTCTGGCATAATCTATCTGGTTCCGTTCTCGCTAATATTTTCAGCCGTATGAAAGAAAAAGATCAAAATGATCAAAGTATCAAGCAAGCAGTCTGATCCTGAAGACCATTCGCCTAAATTTAATAAAATAGAAGAGATCAACCACCTTTTAAGATTTAAAAGGTGGTTTTTCTATGTTTAAAAGAGGTGCGGCCCAAAACATTATCCCAATCAGCGGAATGGTCATCGGAAATTCGATGGTGCGCGCTATTCTCTTCCTCAACAGATTTACATCAGAAGTAGAAGCGCATCAAGATGAGACGGAACTTATCCTGTCACTCGGCGGAACACCTAAACAAGCCATACACACACAGCTCATCACTTCTATAAAAGCAAGCATGATTCCGACCATTGAGAGCCAGAAAATAATCCGCCTCGTCCAGTTGCCGAGAATGATGAGCACCAAAACATCGCAGGAGCCAACCCTATGCAGGCAGTCCAATTATTTATCGTACCCAAGCCTTTTCAACCAGCGCATGCAGTTACTAAGGGGGAAATAGTGCAAATGGTGTCAGGCACCACGAAAAGACATTTGTCCATTTGTGGTGCCTGACACCAATAACTATATATTCCTCTTATTTTTGGTACTTATCTAACTTAGAGGTTACGGTGCTGGGCTTTCTCTCCTGAGGTTTGGCTTTTAGGGTTGATGCCCAAGCTATTTTTGATTCATATTTCTGGGTATGTTCCTTTTTGACTAGGTTCTGTAACCGATCTTTGTTTTTTTCTAGGGATTCCTCAAGGGCATGCAGGCGCCGTGAAGGAAAGGCGAGTCCCGCCAAAATAGTCGTTACCGTAGGATCTGATTCCGAGAAGTAGGTCCCTTCGAATAATTCGAGTGGTTCTCCAATTCGTTCAAAAATGGATGGAACATTAATTAGTTTAGCCATTTTTTCTGGGCCTTCGTAGATTATCCCCGAGCGGATTACACCGGTTGACTCCACCGGACAGAATACGGAGGTAGCCCAAGATTGTTGTATTTTACTAGTAACATCTGAGGTTGTTTTTGCATCGGTAATTTGAGCAGAAGATATAATCGTTACTCCTCTTGTTCCCAAAATATTCATCAGATCAGTTTCATCAAAGTTTCCGTAAAACGAGCTCTTTTTCGTTACTTGCAACACACTCTTAATGGCTTCCATGACTTGCTGATTAGAAGAAAGGTAGATTTGATGTTTACTGGATTGTGGGTTTAACTTTCTCATTTGATCATTATCAACTAGGAACACCGATGAAAGCGAGTTTATCTTGGAAAGCTCTTCAATACACTCTGTAGCATTGATGCGATTACCTGTTAATACATTTCGATCAGGAACAATTGCAATGGCACCTATGTTAACGCCGGACAGATGTTCCAATAACAGATCGATCAATAACGGGCTCATCCCTGATCCAGTACCACCATCGGTTGAGAAGGCCACTAATAAAAGTTTAATTTTCTTAAAGGAATTCTTTACAAAGTCGATAATCTCTCGGTAGTTATCGTTAACCGCTTTTAAACCAATGGATCGATCCTGCCCAGCACCATTGTAACCAGGAACAAAATACTTCCTTTCCACTTTTGTGTTCACTATGCCATCGCGTTTGTTCGTATTGATAAGTGCGGTTTGAAACCCCATCGATGAAGCAATTTCCGCTAAATTACCGCCTGCTTGCCCGACTCCTAAAATCCCAATTGATTCCATCAGATCGCCTCCTTCATTACTAAAATGATACTCATGTTTTTCGAAATTAGACTTTTTCATTTAAAAAATGCCTAAAAATAGTAGTTGAAAAATGAATAAATCAACTGTGACTTAACAATCGCTACATATTAAAAATGGTGTCAGGCACCATGAAAGGACATTTGTCCATCTGTGGTGCCTGACACCAAGAACCATTTTTGTATTCAAATCTGGTTCAGCAGATAAACATGGTTCCTTTTTAATGAGTCATTTTTGAAGATTTCCCTCGACATTCTTCGCAGGTACTTAGAGTGAGAATAGTATTTAAGCATGTTGAGGCAACTATTAATCAAACGTTTGTGTAGTAGGGGAATTTGTGAGAACGATAGTTATTAATCCTTATAGACGACCGGACTAACGGTAATTTCGCTAGTCCGGTAGTTAATCGCCCGTATGAAGGCCGGACCCACGAATTTTTTGTTCTCGTATTCTACTCCCGTATTAAATTCTTTACTTTTTCTCTGGCACCACTACGCCAACCTTTCACGGCTGATAAGGATACCTTTTCTAGTTCGGCAATTTCCTTGACCGATAGGCGATCACGGATGGTATACAGTAGCCATTTCTTTTGATTCGGTGTGAGCGTTTCGCAGTAGGATAATAGAATTTCCTCCTGTAATGGGTCAACCGAATAGGGAACTGCTGCCAGGTCCCAGAATTGCTCATCAGGGTGAACATTTCGTTCTTGGTCTTGGTGTAATTTTTTCAATTCCATCAGAAGATAGCCTTTGATATAGGTGTAGGCATAGTTGGTGAAGCTCCCTTTTTGGGGGTCAAAGCGCTGGCTAGCTTCCCAAAGGGCGATGAGACTGTGCTGATAGAATTCCTCATGATGTTTGTAAAGGTGGAGCGATTGCATGATTTTATGGAGCATGGGCTGGTACTGGTCGACTAACTGTTCAAAGCTTTCCAAGGGAAAGTCCTTTCAGAAAGCGCGCTTTTCATGTATTCCCGGGTACCTATACCATAGCGGGAATACTCGATCGTATCGAACGGACAATATTCACTTTTGGAAGGGATATTGGGCTAAGTGAGGTGATATTTGCAAGCAAATTTGATTTTTGGGGGCGTTTTTTGGAGTTTCAGTCGATTTTGGGGTGAATTGCCGATGCTTACTACATAAATATAGGGACTTACTACGTATATGCGTACACTTACTACATAACTATAGGGACTTACTACGTATATGCGTACACTTACTACATAACTATAGGGACTTACTACGTATATGCGTACACTTACTACCTAACTATTGAGACTTACTACGTATATGCGTACACTTATTACATAATTATTAGGACTTACTACATAATTCCGTACACTTATTACATAATTTACGAAACTTACGACATTTGCTGGATAATTATTGGAAATTAGTTAAAAACGGAAAGCTCAGTCCGAACGAACCCTGACTTCAGGCAACCAAATTACAAAAAGACAAAAAATATTTCACGCAGATACAAATTGTGACAAAGTTCACACTTTATATCTAGTAGAATAGTAGTAAAATTTAAGAATTGATACTATAATTTATATTTATGATGCAAAACCAAAAGCTTAAAGTCGAAAGACGTCGATAGCTTGATTGTTAGGTATGCGGGGGGAATTTTAATGGAAAATGCTGTGAAAGAATCAGTGGAAGAAATTGGAGAACGGCGGGCAAAATCTTTTAAGTGGTATACGAACTGGAAGTTTATTACAACGGGTATAATCATTATTATAGCGCTCATAATTGGGGCAATCAGCTATTATCAGGCAAACCATTTTAATGCAAATATCAAGATTAATGGCGTAAATGTCAAAGGACTGACTGCTGATGAGGCACTTAACAAATTAAATACAGTTGTTTTAAAAAACGTAGTCTATGTCGGGCAACAACAAATTTTTGATGGACAAGATACGAAGATGGGTTTTACAGATAAGGATCTAGCAGGTGTTGAAAAATTATTAAACAGCCAGCGAACGTATTTTCCTTCTTCAAAGGCAAAAGAATTTTCATTAATGCCTAGCCAACCCGATCAGTATCGCAGTCAAGAGATGAAGAAACAAGTCGAAGAAAAGATACTATCAATGAATAAGAGTTTAACAGCGCCTAAAGATGCGAAGGCCAGTTTGGAACAAGGTAAAGTTGTCGTCTCAAAAAGTAATGATGGACAGCAGCTTGATTTTGCCAGTCTATTAAAGGACTACGAAAAGCAGGGATATACGAGTGAAATCCGTTTGAACCCTGTATACATCCAGCCAATCAAAGAAGACAGTCCGATTGTAAAAAATGAGCAAAAAAAGCTAGAAGAACTCCTTCTGCAAACCGTTGATTATAAGGTACAGGATAAAGTTTTTTCGTTAAAAGGCAGCGAATTAATAAAAAATGCATCGGTGACAAAAGACTTGAAGGTCACGATTGACCCAAGTGATATTAACGAGAAAATTGCTGAAATTAATAGTTCTCAATCCACATTAGATAAAGATTTCACATTTAAGACCCATTCAGGAGCAGTCAAAACCGTAAAAGGAAAAGGCTATGGCTGGGCATTAGATGTGGATAAAGAAACAACACAGATTAAGAAAGCTTTTGAAAAAGGCGAGAAGTCGATCGCTGCTACTAATATTATCGGACATGGCTGGAGTGGTGAAGGCTATGGTTATGAAACGACATCAAACAATGGCATCGGTGATACATATGCTGAAGTTTCGATTGCACAACAGCGGATTTGGATTTACAAAAATGGTAAATTAGTCGTCACAACGAATGTCGTGACCGGCAAACACAGCACCGGTAATGATACATCAAAAGGAGTGTGGTATATCCTCTATAAACGATCACCTTCCACACTAACGGGCAGAGAACTCGGAGGAAAACCAGGTTATTCAGTAAAAGTTGATTATTGGGCTCCTTTTACGAATGATGGACAAGGATTCCACGATGCCGGCTTTCGGTCCAACTGGTCAAGTAATGCCTATCTTAATGCAGGATCACATGGCTGCGTCAATACACCGCCTAGTGTTATGAAAACTGTGTATAATACACTAAGCACTTACGACCCGGTTGTCATCTATTAAACAATCGATTAGAGTCAGGAAATCGTCAATGATTTCCTGATTTTTTATTTGGAGTCTACTTTTTTGCACTTCATCAAGAAAAAGACAAAAAGCGATCATCCATCCTGACTGCCTATTAAGAAATCCAAATCTAAATATATTTTTCAAAACTGAGGTACTATAGAGATAGGTTCAAAATTCATAAATAAGTGAGGCAGAAAAAAGATGGAGTTAAATAAAGATTGTATGTATTGCATGAAGGATGAAAGACGAGACAATCTTATGATTGAAATATGTGAGTTGGAGGTTTCAACAGTCTTTCTTTTTAAAGAACAGACGTATACTGGCAGATGTAATGTAGTTTATAAGGATCATGTTAAAGAACTATTTCAGCTCAGTCATGATGAATTAGCGGCTTTTATGAACGATGTAAAAAAGGTAGCTGCAGCGGTCGATCAGGCTTTCCAGCCAAACAAGATTAATTATGGAGCGTATGGTGATACATTACATCATCTACATATGCACATTGTGCCTAAGTATGAAGGAAAAGAAAATTGGGGGTCCACTTTCGAGATGAACCCAGGAAAAACATACTTAACAGAAGAAGAATATCATAACATGATCGAGACAATAAAAGGAGCTCTGTGACATCTATTGAAAGTTATTTTTAAAGGTGATTCAGGGTCGGTACCGAGTTAAATTTCCGTGCCGCAGGGTGGAGAGGTGTTAGCGTAACGCACTTCTCTTTTGTTTGCCTTAAAAAAGCGTAAGGTATAACAAAAAAAGATGGGATCATCCCGCTTTGTTTCTTACTAATTAATACTTTTTCCCCGTGATAGATATCCGAAACTACGAAATTATCGTTACCAATCAGCTTACTACATAATTATTAAGACTTACGACGAAATAACGGGCACTTACTACATAATTATAGAGACTTACTACAAGATAACGGTCACTTACTACATATTTTACGAAACTTACGACATTTGCTGGATAATAATTGCAAATCAACTCAAACTGGGGATTCTTACTTAACGGTTACTTACTACATAATTATAGAGACTTCCAAGGATGTCGGATTGAGGTCCTAATTGACTCCCTATAATAGTGGGAGATTATAACGTTTTTTAGTCCCACCAAAAATACCAAACCGAAGAATTGATAAGAGTTCCTGCTAGGGAATTTACTGTTCCAACCCCTTGCCAGACTATATCCCCACAATATCCAAATTGTTCCCAAGCGAGTAATTCTGATTCTTCTTGTGTCTTAGGAGGGTTTTCAACAAATAATTCCCATACATCTGTGGACACTAAAGCGGGAGTAGCTCCATATTTTTCGTACCAGTATTTGAATACTGCAACTTGCTCCTCTGGCATAGGACAATCATTAAACCCGCCCATTGGAACCCAAGCAGCTACTTCCCAAGGTTTATCCGTTGGAATCTTTGCGATAATTATTTTCTTATTTATTACATCTTTAATGGACAGAAAATGGTCCATCTGTCCCTCTAAAGAAAACTCACCAGTGATATCATCGTCTTCCTCCATGGGCATGATCTCATCTAGCAGTCTCTTTAATAATTCTTTTACATCCATATCCTTCGCTTTGGCTATGATTGATTCTCGATCATCGTTCAAGTATTCTTTATCCGCATGGGTATCAACGATTTCTAACATCATCTCTGAAGGGATAATGATAAGTGGTGTATATCCTTCTCTTTTTCCCTCTATGAGAGCTTGATGATACCTCGTCATAACCCCTTTAACATCGTCCTCTTCAATAATCGAGCAGTCACAATCCAATTTAGTAATTATTTCATCAATATAATCAATCTTTTCTTTTTTTTTCTTGAATTTATCAAATATTCCCACGTTCTTCATCTCCTACAGGCTTTGTTATTGGATAAAGATGATTATATTAATAAATTAAATAAAATTTATTTATTTCCTCTTAGAAATTAATCAACCTAAAAAGGTGATACAGAAATTTGTATCACCTCTAATTATGGCTTCTTTAAAACCGCTCTATTTATAATAAGGTTCCCCCGTAACAGGTCCAAAATTTTTATCCAAGTTAATTTAGCTCCTTAAAATTAGGAACGGTATATGAATAAATCAAATACTAGTATCATATGTTTTTTCCGTGTTTGCTTAATAGATTTCCGAAGAATCATCCCGTGGTTAGCAAAATGGGAAGCCTCAAGCAATATCGTTCCTGTCATAGGAATCAATTTTGAACCATGCAAACTTGTTCTTTCCTCTCCATATCATTCTTTTCTTCTCAAGTAAATGTTTCTCAGGTTACTAGATCTTAGGGGGATTCACATTGAAAAAATCCTATTTACTTCTCATTTCGATTATCATTTTTCTGGGTTTTTTCTTTTTATCCTCCAATACCGATAAAGCGTTCGCACATTCAGGGAGCTACGGCTTTGCTAAAATCGCGGCGGGCGGAGATATGGTAAGAATCACCCTCCTTATCGATTCTTTAACCATTGCCGAATTCCCGGGTGTGGATGCCAATCATGATGAGATAATCGATCAAGATGAATTGAAAAACGCGTACGACGAGGTGGTTCGTCCCTATATTGAAAAAGGCTTGGCAGTAAAAAATAACGGCCGCGTTTTGTCTATGACCCATGAACTTCAATCGGTCCCCCAACTGTCGATGATTCAGATCGATTTATTTTTTAAGGATTCTTCCAAAATCGGGACAGTGTCAATCCTTTATAATTTGTTTTTTGACAGGTCCGAAAACAAACATACGAATGTCGCCACATTTAAAACGGTAGACGGAAAATCATTCGAATATATATTTTCTAAAGATAAAAAGGAGTGGACAGGAACGTTCGGTGAAGCCCCGGGATTTTTTGACACGGCTTTTCAATTTATACGGCTTGGAATCGAACATATATTAACTGGGTACGACCATATGTTGTTTTTGCTGGCCCTTCTTTTGGTAAAAATGAAGTTTCGAAGTATAGCAGCCGTCGTCACCTCCTTTACTTTTGCACACAGCATCACACTAATTCTAGCAGCTTTGGACGTCGTGTCCCTGCCTTCCCGGATTGTAGAAGCGACGATCGCCCTCACCATCGTTTACGTGGCGCTGGAAAATCTTTGGTCACGGGATTATCAGCACCGCTGGGCGTTAACGTTTGCTTTTGGATTGATACACGGATTTGGTTTTGCCGGAGTGCTGCAGGAAATCGGTTTGCCTAAAAACCACGAACTCACTGCGCTGCTTACCTTCAACCTTGGAGTCGAATTGGGTCAATTGCTTATCTTGGTCTGCATCTACCCTCTGATTCGAAAAGTGGAAAATTTCCTCTGGTGGCCAAGAGCTGTACAAATCGGTTCCGTCCTAGTAGGACTTGCCGGATTGTATTGGTTTGTGACGCGTGTTTTTACCTGAAATTTTTCCACTTATAAATTAACTTAAAGTTTATGGGAATGTTATCTAAATTTAACAATTTCTCCTTATCCTAAAGTAGTAATCCACTAAAGGATTGGGAGGGGAGAACTGAGTGAGGGCAACTTTGAATTGGGACGCAGTGAAAAAAGCAATTCCTGCTATTGTTCTTACGACCACAATATCTGCGGGCTTTGTTTTGGCCAACGGAAATTCTGAATCGCCAGGCATACCCAAAAACACCGAGAATGATAAGAACCGTTTCATTCAAGTACAATTACTCGGCCTTAACGATTTGCATGGACAATTGGACAGGACCCGTAAATTTAACGGAAGGTATATGGGCAAAGTCGAATATCTAGCAGCCTATTTGAAGCAAAGGAAAGGGGAGACCAAAAACACTCTTTTGGTCCATGCAGGTGACATGGTTGGTGGCAGCGCACCCGTATCCTCTCTTTTGCAAGAGGAACCCACGATTAAAGTGTTGAACAAAATAGGCTTTAATTTGGGAACGTTAGGGAATCACGAATTCGATCGGGGTGTGAAAGAAATGATGCGCCTGATCCACGGTGGAACCAACCCGAAGGCCGGATACTTTGAAGGTGCTCAATTCCCTTATGTATGTGCCAACGTTATGGACGAAAAGACGGGTAAACTGATTCTCCCTCCCTATGAAATTAAAACGTTTAATGGCATACCGATTGGATTTATTGGAGTTGTATTGAGCGATACCCCCAAGATTGCGAATGCGAGTGTATTAGTGGGAGTAAAGTTCACAGATGAAGTGAAAGCCATTAATAAAGCAGTGGCAGAACTCAAAAAACAAGGCGTTAAAGCTATCGTCGTTCTTGCACACAATGGTGGCAGTCAGTCCGCCCTGACTGGTGCCGCTACCGGAGATATCATTGATATCGCCAAAAAGGTAGACGATGAAGTAGACGTGATGTTTGGCGGTCATACTCACACGTATCTAAACGCCGAAGTGGACGGAAAGCTGCTTGTGGAAGCTTATTCTTACGGAACAGCTTTCTCCGACGTCGACTTGAAGCTTGATCCGGCAACTAAAGAGATCGTGACCAAAAAAGCTGAAATTGTATACGTCTATCAGGACGCCATCAAACCGGACGAGGAAATTAAGAAAATGGTGAAAAGGTACGAGGCCAAGGTCGCTCCCATCGTAAGTAAAGTCGTTGGAACGGCTGCAAATGACATTACCGGCACTCGGAACAAAAGCGGTGAATCCGCTTTAGGAAATCTGATTGCCGATTCCCAACGAACAGCCATGAACTCTGACTTTGCTTTTATGAACCCTGCTGGAATCCGGGCCGATATCCAAGCTGGGGAGGTCAATTGGGGAGAGCTGTTCACCATTCTACCGTTTACAAACAATCTAGTTAAAGTGACTTTGACCGGCGACCAAATTCGCCGAGTCTTGAATCAGCAATGGCAGCCGAAGGGAATCGTGCGTATGCTGCAAATTTCCGGACTGAAATACACCTGGAGCGGAACTAAGGGTACGAAAAGAAAAGTCCTTGATATCTTCCGTGCTGACGGGACCCCTATTAACCCTGATTCCAAATATACAGTTACGGTTACCAGCTACCTGGCTAATGGCGGTGACGATTTCACCGTTTTCCTTGAAGGGACAGACAAAGTGGACGGTCCGGTTGACATCGATGTCTTTGAAAATTATGTGAAGCAGCGGAAGCAGCCATTTGCTTCATTGATCGAAGGACGGGTCACGAAAATTAAATAACCAAATGTTAGGAGACTTGTTCTGCTTTTTCAACCGCTGGAAGCAGAAAATGAAATTCCCTGGAAGGGATATATATTAAACGACAAAAATATCATTCTATTACAATTGCACCGTTCAGATTTATGGGGAACGGTGTTTTTTATTTGTGATCGCGACGGTTAAACTGGACTTCTTCTCAGACAAAAGCTGGGCTTCTTTCGGTAGGTTTTTCTGACTATAAAGGACCTTCAGTATTTCCAATCCCGGTAATCCACTTTCCTCTTCCGAAATTTTACCATATAAAAATTTTTTATTTGTAACTATAACTTTATTGCATTTTATTTATTTCCATTATTGCATTATCATTGGTATGAGGAAATGAATAATTACTTCTTTAAATCCTAGAGTGCGGATTTCATCATGCTAAAATCATCCTTGAGGTTAATCATAGCTTATGTATATTTAGCCAAATTTTAGACGTCTGACGGTAGGACAGAAATGATTTATAAAACATAGGAGGAATTTTTATGTGGATTATCACTCGTTATTTAGATTCAAATATTTCCATGTTTGAATTTGAAACAGAAGAAGCAGCAAGAGAGGCTCTCAAATACATGAAGGGCTGTAAAATTATTTCTGAAGTTGTATACTTCAATGATCCTTGTTTCCAGCAGGAAGCAGCTTAAGATATTTGCGTACTAATGAAGAATAGAAGGTTGAAAATGAGACTAACTCTCCAGTGCCTAACTGAACAGTCAGCCCTCATTCACAATCTAGAATATTAACGAATCACACTTAATAAAGGGCAAGTCGTTAGTTGTCTATTGATCTTCTAACGATCTACCCTTTTTTAATTAACAATTACTTTCATTTGTATCAAAAAGTAACTCGTAATTGACTCAAAACTGGTGACAGACAGATACTACTGATTGTTCCTTTGGATTACTCAATATTAAAAAATACCTTTTCTGAAGACCTCATTTATTTATGGTAAAGTCATCCTCAGTTTTCAACCTTTCTAATTTTACTTCACTTATAATATGACTCTCTTTTTATAAAAATGTTCAGAAATACCTCATTTACTATAGGAGCCATTATACGGATTAAAGATGATTTGGAAATCCTTCTTAAAATATGAGGTTTTTATTTTCCTAGTGTAGATGAGGAGTTGTGTTTTTCCCTCCTTGTAATAATCTTCATCTACAGAAAACACAAAAATGACTAAAGACATAAATTATTATTCTAATGAATTTTTATTCTAAAATTAAATAGAAGAAATATATCATAAGAAGGCACTATTTAAAGGGGGGACACGTTTGAAAAAAATTTTAAGCGCGATACCATTATCATTACAGCATTTGTTTGCAATGTTTGGTGCAACAGTTTTGGTGCCAGCACTAACCGGTCTTGATCCAGGGAGTGCACTTATTACCAGTGGTTTAGGAACCTTGATTTTCCATCTTATTACACGCGGAAAGGTTCCTACCTATCTAGGTTCATCCTTTGCCTTTATTGCTCCGCTAGCATTGTATGTGGGGAAGTTACATTCACCAGGTCAAGCGGTTGCAGGTCTTATCAGCGTTTCCATTGTTTATGCCATTGTATCTATTATCATTTCATTTGTCGGCTTTGAAAAAGTCCGAAAAGTAATTCCTGCAGTTGTCGTAGGACCGGTTGTAAGTATAATCGGTCTTTCGCTGGCAACCACGGCGGTGACCAACATGGCTTCGACCCATTGGGATGTCGCTATCGTCAGCCTTCTTGCAGCCGTCCTCGCTACGCTTGCAGGTACAAAGGTGATCCGCCTCTTGCCGCTCATAATTGGTCTTGCAGTAGGGTATGCTTATGCCGCGGTGCGTGGATTAGTTGATTTTGATACCATCGCCAATGCACCGACTTTTGCTCTTCCGCATGTCGTCATGCCTGAATTCACGTGGGTCGTGATCCTCGGAATGGCGCCGATTGCCCTGGTTACCATCATCGAAGACCTTGGACATATGTTTGTACTAAATGAGATTACAGGAAAAGATGTGACAAAAAATCCTGGATTTTCAAGCATCCTATGGGGGAATGGCATTGCAACATTAATCTCCGGCTTCATCGGCGGACCTGCACAAACAACTTACGCTGAAAACCTCGGAGTTCTAGCCATCACACGCCAATTTTCCAGTAGGATCATTCAAGGCGCTGCTGTTCTTGCGATTCTTCTTGGCTTGTTCGGTAAAGTTGGAGCTGTTATCCAATCCATTCCAGTTGCAGTGATGGGCGGCATATGTATCCTGTTGTTTGGTATGATCGCCGCAATGGGGATTCGTCACCTCATTGAGGAAAAAGTGAGTCTGGCTAATATGAAAAATTTGGTCATCGTCGCAATCATCTTCATCATCGGAGTTGGATATGCTCATAATGGTATCGCCTACGCCACCATTGCTGGATTGCTAATCCATTGGCTCGTACCTAATTTTACGACAAAGAACGAACGTTAAAATGAAAAGGTCATTCCAAACACTTGCAGCGGAATGGCTTTTTATTTGTAAGTCAACTACTCGGTAAAAGGAAAAAACCTTATTTACTTATGATACGGTTCACCGCACCTGTTTAAGGGGCTTTAAACGGCGGTTTTGTTTATCGACTAACCTTAACCCGTCTCAACGTGAATTTTTCAATCAGTATAATAAATAGTAAACTTGCTGCGCGGATGCAGATCAAGTAACTCAATTTCCAATCGTCATGAAAAACTAATATTTTTATGTTCATAAGGATAACATCGCCTAATAGCAGGATAAAAAAAGGAACCACTTTCCAATATCCTTTTTTTGGTATGTAAATACAAAATATAACAATTACAGCCATACATACATGATACAAAAAACCACTAAATAAAGTGCTGTCCCGATAAATGTTTTCAACCCAATTTACGTGAAAAAACTGTTTTCCAAAAAGCATAAGTACGCTTGTTGGAGTTTGCAAAATGATCCATGCGATCGTCCAGAAAGTTATGATTCGCGGGGACTTATGTCCTTTTCCATTTACTATGGAATACCACTTTTTCATGGCAGCCATAAAAATAAATGCTGCAATACCGGTCATATATGTGTGCCACCAATGGTGAGTGTAGACACCGGCTTTAAGAAACACAACCTCTATCAGCATGAAAACGATTGATATGAATCCAATCCAGCGATATGAGAGCTGAAAATACATGACCCAAATTGCTGTTGAAGACCATAATGCTGAATTGGCAATTATATGCCCTATGATATTTTCGGCAAAAGGATCTGTATAAAGTCCGGGTTTGTATGCGTAAGCATTTAGTACAAAGAGTACAACAGCTTCACCTATCCATGACCAGCCAGTTGCGAAAACAAAATATGAAAACATATCAGCTACACTTCTCTTTTTATACACTGTATAGACGGTAATGACCGCCCCGATGGCAATCAACCCGTAGTACCAGAATATATTTGGCATAGGTTGTCCCCTCCTGTAATTCGCTGTACCTACTGTGAAAGGAAATACAACATTCATGAACTTCCCCAGTTTTATAGCCATATTAATTAATATTTCCAATGAGCACAGCGGTTAATACATAGCATATTTGGCGATTTGTATATACCTATTCCGCGCTGTCTGTAATGGCAAGTTAAAAGGCCATTCCGCGAATAGGAAAGGAATGGTCTTTTCTTTTGTTATGTTAGCGCACGAACGATTAAGAATTACGTTTTTCTTTTTAATTAGCAAAATTCAATAATTGCCTCTCTCTCCAATACGCCATCGTATATCACTTGAACTAGGTGGACCAATGATAACAGTTTGATCGATAGGCTTGAGCACTTCAGCTAACTGGGCAGCATTCACGCCATAAATTGCCTGGAACACCTCAGGAGGTGTCTTTCTCAAGATGTCGGACCCATATACAGTCTGCGTGGAATTATTGTCGAAAATAGCCAGCAAGTGGGTATGATCCGTTTCCGCAATTGCCCAATGCCACCACCCCATCGGGATATACACCGTTTGAGGTGGTTTAACACGGTAACTGAGTATTTGCTGGGTAAATTGATTGAAAGTAGAAACGACAGCTTCACCTTGTATCATATAGACGAGTTCATTCGCGTTGGGGTGCCAATGAGCCTCTACGCTATGTCCTCTACTCAAATTAACGTCAAAGACGCTTAAGTTTTGCATGACAGGCAACTGTTTAGCGGTTTGCTGAAGAATAAAGTTTTGACTGTTTTTCTGGGAGTAAGGAGCACTTCTTAAGTCAAAGGATAAATTTAGTGAAGAGGAGCTTAATATATCACTGGCGGTATACATCGGGATACTCACGCTCCTTAATTAGATAATTATGAGCTCAATCGTTAAGCCCACAAATATATATATGCATGTATCCAGAAATGCGTGTTTCCATTGATACCGGATTGACGTTCAACGATAATGACAGCACAAGCTTTTTTCTCTTTCTAGTTTGTCCATACCAATGTTCCTATAGAACATAACATAATAATAAGAGTGTCTTTCTATCTTCCAGGAAAAAAATCTATGATAAGCCCCTAGGATATGACCATCATAATGTTACATTTTTTATTACTCTTTCGTTCTGTCTTGGATTATAGACACTTCCAGGATATTTACTAGCTAGGGTAGTAATGAAATATCATTATTTAATAAATTGTTTTGTTTTGAAAGAAAGAACTCTTATTGATATCTCAATAAATTTTATAAAAGGAGTGGAATAACCATGTCCAATGGATGTAATCAAAATCCTATAGGAACTTGTTCGGAAGCAGAAGGAATTGGCACAATCGCCAATGGGTCAGCCTCCCATGCAGAAGGAATCAATACAAGAGCTGTAGGAAATGCTTCCCACACAGAAGGTTATATTACCGAAACGACAGCTGATACAGCACACGCCGAAGGGACCTCTACCACAGCCAGTGGAGTGGCTTCCCATGCAGAAGGATACGCCACGACGGCCGGTGGAGCACATGCTCACGCCGAAGGAAACCATACAATCGCTAGTGCTCAGGACTCTCACAGCGAGGGTCGGTTCACATCAGCTAGAAATTTAGCTGCCCATGCAGAAGGAAACTCGACGACAGCCTCGGGCATTGCGTCTCATGCCGAGGGCGAAAATACTATCGCCAGCGGGCTCGTTTCTCATGCGGAAGGACAAAGTACGATAGCTCAAGGAGAATCTTCGCATGCAGAAGGCGACCAGACAGCAGCAAACGGAAGGGCGTCTCACGCGGAAGGAAACTTGACAGTGGCTAGCGGCATTTTTGCCCATGCAGAGGGGCAACGCTCCGTAGCTTCCGGGGATCTTTCCCATGCACAAGGAAATCAGACGCAGGCACTCGGCCAAAACTCTCATGCAGAAGGCGCTCTTAACATTGCGAGCGGCTTCACTTCGCACGCGGAGGGAGTGAACACGGTGGCTTCCGGATTTTTCTCCCATACGGAGGGGCAATCAACGGATGCGAACTTTTTGGAAGGCGTCCATGGGAAAATTCGGTGCGGCAAACGAACTGCCGTATTCGTGGTACCTGGCTAATGGTACGGATGCTTCGACTCCGGGTTTGGCCGCTAAAATATTAAGCGACGGTAACGTCAAAATTGACGGAGCCGTCTCTACCCCGGCAGCAGATTATGCGGAAATGTTCGAAACGACAGATGGGAATCCGATCGATTTCGGCTACTTCGTCACGTTAGAAGAGAATAAAGTGCGCATATCAAATGGTCAAGATGATTATATACTAGGTATCACAAGTGCAAGGCCTGCTTTCTTGGCCAATAGCGGAGAGATGCGATGGAAGCACAAGTACTTGACTACTGAATGGGGAGAAATTTTGTACGAAGACATCCCAATTTCTGCGGTTTTTGACGCTGGCGGTAATGTCATCGTGCCGCAACGGAGAGAGCGCAGGCCGGTCTTGAATCCTAATTGGGACTCTACTAAGGAATATATTCCACGCTCCGAAAGACCGGAATGGGTTGCGGTTGGTCTAATGGGGCAACTTCTAGTTCGAGATGATGGTACATGCAAAGCAAATAGTTATTGTAAACCAAACAATGAAGGGATTGCAACCTCCTCAGACCAAGGCTATAGAGTCACGAAACGTATAAGTCAAAATCAAGTTTTGGTTGTTCTTCCTCAGTTTTATCGAAATCCTAATAACAACACAGTTGATCAACTAGTTAATCTAGCAAAATTAAAAGAACAGGGCTAACTTACTGAAGAGGAATTTCAGATTGAAAAGAACAAACTATTAAACTCAAAACAAAAAGGTGATGAAATTGAATCTAAATGATATTAAAAAATCTTATGAAAGCTGCCACTCTAAGTGTGCAGTAGAGGCAGGCGAGGGTGAAAATAAGGGTGACAATCACCCTAATTGTCACCCTCATTTTATCTCTTTTATCACCATATTATCTTATTGATTAATTAAGCATTGAAAGGCTTTATCATATGGCTCCAGACATGTTCTAAAAGGAAAAACCGAGCCTCCTGATGTTAACTTACATGGGTTGTAATCGACTCATTTTTGGTATCGTTTTCATTAGAAAACGCATGTCTAACAGGTATGATAGCTAGGGCCGCTGCTGCTATTAAACCAGGGATGGCAAAGGCAATGAAATTTAAGTGAATCGGTAACGAAACAGATAACAGGAATCCGCCTAAAAGTGGTCCGAGCATACCACCAAGTCTTCCGATGCCAGATGCCATTCCTAATGCTGTCGATCTAATATTTGGAGGATAGTATTGTGACACATAGGCCTGGACTATATTTTGGGCACCGATGGTCGCAGCACCTGCAATGGCTACTAAGAGATAGATCAAAAATGAACTTCCGCCAAATCCGAGCAATGTCAACGCCACTGCCCCTGATGCATACATCGGAATGAGCATTTTTTTGGAGCCGTATTTATCACAAAGTCGACCAATGATCAGCGTTCCGATAATGGCACCACCTTGAAGGGTAATGAGGAAGGTTAGGCTGGAATTAAGTCCATATCCTGCTTCAATCATCAACTTAGGAAGCCAAGTATTTAAACCGTAAACCATCAATAAACAACTAAAAAAGGCGATCCAAAACATAACTGTACTTAATGCTCTTTTTTCTTTAAATAATCCAATAATAGGAACTTTTGTTTCTTGTAATTTTATTTCTACGATTTCATCATGTTTATTAAATTTTGATCCGGGACTTACTTTAGTAAGTGCAGAGATCAATTTTTCCCTTTTGCCTGTCCGTATCAGGTAGCTTGCTGTTTCAGGTAGTTGCTTATACATAAAAGGCACCAGTAATAGAGGCAGACCTGCAAACCAAAAGATCGATTCCCAGCCGAACTTAGGCATTAAAAAGATTCCTAATAACGGAGCAAGGATTCCCCCAATCGAATAGCCGCATAATACGATGGAAACTATCATACTTCTCATGGTTTTAGGGGCATAATCTGTCAATAATGCGATGACATTTGGCATGATTCCTCCCAGTCCTAATCCTGCTAAAAAGCGAAAGGTTGAGAAAACAGTGGGTGTTTCTGCAAAGCCGCATAAGAAGGTAAAGAAACTAAACAACACTAAGGTAATTGCAATCACGTTTTTTCTTCCAATCCGGTCTGCGAGTGTTCCGAAAAGGATGGCACCGAACATCATCCCAAATAATCCATAGGTTCCGATGGCTCCTGCTTCAACAGGGGAAAGGTTCCATTTCTCTATTAAAGTTGGGACGACGGTTCCATAGACGACTAGATCATACCCGTCGAACGATATGATGAAGAAGCTCCATAGTAGTAATCCTAGATGAAAACGGTTAAATTTACTGTTAGCAATAATCTCTGTCGAATTAATTGTTGCCAAATTTTCTCCCCCTTTTTTCATTTCAAACTTAGTGAGAACGCTTACGGTAATACGATTAAGTTTGTAAGCACCATATTAATTATAGATATAGTGAATATAGTTATCTAATTAGAGATTATAAAGGGCAATTTCTATATTTTCAATATAAAAATTATAATATTTAAAGTTTTTTGTAAATTCGACATTTTTTAATGGTAAATACACACAAAAAAAGCGGGGATTATCCCGCTTTTAGTTTTTTGACTTCTTACTATTTATTCTTATTCCTCATTTGATAAAAATCCGAAACTACGGGATATTTCTTTGCTGGTTTGGATGAAAAATTGACTTAGTTCCTCTTCTTCATTACTGGGGATTAACTCGGAAAAACCTACGATTGTTACAGCTCCAAGGAGTTTCTTTTTAAAGTTAAAGACTGGGAACGAAACAGAGGACACGGATGATACCAGCGGCTCCCTTGCAAAAGCAATTTCTTTCTCCTGAATCAATCTGCGTTCTACTTCCAGTTGGCTAACCTTTTCTGGAGGACTTTGTAGCAATTCCCTCGTTTTCCACTCACGAATCGTTTGCTCATCCATGAAGGCCATAAATACTTTCCCTGCTGAGGAATAAATGGGAAGTAAGGTTCCGATCTGAGCTCCAATATTATATCCTCGATTGGTGTTAATATCTTTAACGATCATTGGACCATTATGGGTCCAACTGGAATAAAGGACAGTGCTTGAACTTTTTTCGTTCAGCTCTTGTAAGTAAGGGGTGATTCGATCGATAACATTTTCGTGATCGACTGCTGCCATTCCGTATTCAATTAACTTACTTCCCAGGACATAGGATCCAGAAGATTTATCACGGTAAAGGATTCCTAATTGTGTAAAGGTATTTAAGTATTTATAAAGATTACTTTTTGTAATCTGTGTTAGATCTTGAATATCGGTAAATTTTAATGGCCTTCCTTGTTTGGCCATTAAATCTAGGATACCCATTCCGATTTGTAATGATTGAATGGTCGTTCCTTTTTTTGTGACTTCCATTGTGAACCTCCTTAAAACCCTCTTTATTATTTCCTATATTAGCATAGCGGTGAATCATATCCCACAGTTATTCATGACCAATGATATGTTGTAAGGAAATACATAATTAGGACTTTAGACTAAAAAAAGAAGTGGAGGTTTTCACATATTTATAAAGTCAATTCATTTAGCCTCTTCGGAGTATGTTTACATTTCTTTAATCTTATTTACCTAATCCCTACAAAATTTCCATTAATCCTTAATGAATGCTAGTTAAACTATAAATAGATAGAAAAAGCATTTATGAGGAGGAATATTTACATTATGGAAAATCAAGTATCTAAAGATGGCATGAATCGACGAGATTTCTTAAAAGCGGGAGGAATGAGCACACTTGCAATTACGCTTGGATCAACCGGAGTGTTAACACTCGGTTCAAAAGCATTTGCGGATACTGCGAATAATCCTACCAGCGGTTTTGGCGGGTATGGTCCTTTGGTTCAGGATCCGAATGGAGTTCTAGATCTTCCAAAAGGATTTCATTATAAGATTATTTCCGAAGAGGGCGGTCAGCTGACAAACGGCGGAAAAATCCCTGGAGCCTTTGATGGAATGGCAGCTTTTGAAGGACCTAACAATACAACCATTCTTGTTCGTAATCATGAATTGAGTCCAGGTGCAGCAAATCCGGTGATGGGAACCAAGCCTTATGATGCCGCAGCTGCAGGGGGTACAACTGCACTAGTTATTAGCCCAAATCGGAACGTCATCAAAGAATATGTAACCTCTTCCGGTACTATTCGAAATTGTGCAGGAGGAGCGACACCTTGGGGTACGTGGCTGACTTGTGAAGAAACACGTACGGCGACACACGGATATGTATTCGAAGTGGACCCGGAGCAGCCTGAGAATGAAATGTCCAGAACTCCAATTAAGGAAATGGGACGCTTTTCTCACGAAGCCTGTGCGATTGATCCGGCGACAGGATATGTTTACTTGACTGAGGATGCAACTCCAAGTTATTTCTATCGTTTTATCCCAAATGATACCACCCAACAGCCGGGTGCCCTGCAAAAAGGCGGCAAGCTTTATGCGGCGGCGATTGAAGAGGTAGCCGGCCCATCAGCAAGCACATTTAAAACAGGACAAACCTTTAAGATTGTCTGGAAGGAACTAGATCCTCATTTATGCCGCGAGGATGCCAAGGCACAAGGCTGTATTGAATTCAAAAAATTAGAGGGTGCGTTCTTCCAAGCGGGTGTCTTTTGGTTCGATGACAGCTCTGCCGGCGAAAAAAATCTTGGACGCATTTACCGCTACATTCCTGGCACTAATACCTTGGAGCTTTTCTATGAGGCAACAGATGCAAAAGACATGGAATCTCCGGATAACATTGCTATGACTCCATGGGGCGACCTTTGGTTCGTGGAAGATGGAGCAGGTGACGATCGACTTATGGGAATTACACCTGAAGGCAAAATCTATCCTTTTGCTCACAATCGTCTCAATGGATCTGAAATGACAGGGCCTACCTTCTCGCCTGACGGAAACACGCTTTTTGTTAACATTCAAAGCCCAGGCAGAACCTTTGCCATCTGGGGTCCATTTGCACGCAGTAACTCTGCCCGTGCAAGGGAAATGTCTTACGCTGCTCCTTCGAAAAATTTTGCACCACAGGTCTCTAACAAGGTTGCCCAGTTTGCCGAGAGTCAAGGAATGTCGATTCTGGAAGCAGCAGCATTTGAGCGCCACGGACTGAAGATTTAACCTTTATATGAATCTATAAAAAGATGTAAACCGGCCCTGTGTCTGGTTTACATCTTTTCTTTTTGACTTATGTTGGATGGCTCGTTGATGGACCATTTCATAAAAAAAGAAGTCTTAGCACTTAGACTAAGACTTCTTTATCATTTACGCAGCTAGATTCATTTGTAGTTTTCGCCGATACACGACCTTTGATAATAGAACGCTGCATTCATATAGGAAAATCAGGGGGATGATTACCAATATGTCTGATAGAAAATCCGGCGGGGTGATGAAGATTGCGATTAAAATTAGTACAAAATAGGCGTATTTTCGAATCTTTTGCAATCTATATGGGTTCAGCACTCCGACACTTGTTAGGAACATGATAATCACTGGAAGTTCAAATAAAAATCCAAATGGAAGCGTCATATGAATTAAAAACATAAAGTACTTTTCTGTTGTAAAAAAGGTCATAAACATTTCCTCTGACATCGAGAGGAGGAATTGAAATACCGTTGGAAAAATGACAAAATAACCAAAGCAAATTCCGATAATAAATAGAAGGAATAGTGCTGGAATATAAGCCAGCGTTACTTTACGTTCCGTTTCTTTCGATGCGGGACGGACAAACAGCCAAGTTTGATAGGCGGCCATTGGGATGGTTCCTGCAATGGCCACGACACTTGATAGGATCATATAGACCCATAAAATGTCGCTCGGTCCTAATATGGCCAGCTTCACTTCTAAGTCCTTCACTAGCCAGTGATAAATGTCCTGTACATAGATAAAGGATACAATGAAGAACAGGATAAAAGTTCCTAGTACGAAAATGAGACGTTTACGTAATTCTTCAAAATGACCAATCAGGGCCATATCGTTGTTTTTCATCAGGTCCTCCTTATGAAAAAGAAGATGCAAGCCTCCTTACATCTTCCAAAAAATGATTTGGATTAAATGGCTTTTTCCTCCTTTTTGAGCTGTGCTTTTGCCGGCTCTTCATCGGTAACTAAATCTCTTGTTGATTTTTTGAATTCCTTTAATGTGGAGCCAACCGCGCGACCTAACTCCGGTAATTTTGAAGGGCCGAAAATGATTAAGGCGATTACAAGAATAAGAATCAAACCAGGAATCCCAATATTTTGTAGCATTTAAAATTTCCTCCTCTTATATGGCTGTATACCTAAGAATAAAGTACGTAGTGGATTTTCATCTCCATCTATGATTATAGGTTACTACCATCACTATGTTAATTAAGTGAGTGTAAAGAATTGTAAATAAACGATTAATACTATTAATCGTCTGTAAATATGTTCGAGATGGGGAAGAAGCGAATCGTGCCCATGACCAAGGAAAAACGGGGTTAGCGGTAACGATGTTAATGAATCAACCCATGAATCTGTTAGTTTTTTTCAAAAAACAGTAAACATGGCGAAATTTCCCTCCCTTGTCAGTACCTTTCGTTTGCCAAAAACTCGTATTTAATATATTATGAATTCAAGATAAAAATAAATACGATTTTTAAGGAGAGTTTAAATAGATGAATGTATTAGTAGTGAAAGCAAACAACCGTCCAGCTTCTGAAGCTGTTTCTAGTAAAATGTATGAAACTTTCATGGAGAACTTAGAAGGCGTCAATGTAACGACTTATGATGTTTTTGCTGAAGATATGCCTTACTTTGGTCAAGATTTATTCAACGCGTTCGGTAAATTACAATCAGGCGAAGAGATGACAGATGTCGAACAACGTATTTTAGCTGCTAAACAAAAAGCAATGGATGCCTTAACTGCCGCGGACGTAGTGGTATTTGCCTTCCCGCTTTGGAATTTAACGATCCCTGCTAAATTACAAACGTTTATCGACTATGTATACGCAGCTGGTTTCGCATTTAAATACAGTGAAACTGGTCAATTAATCAGCTTAATGACTGACAAAAAAGCCGTTATCCTAAGTGCTCGCGGAGGCATTTACTCAACGCCTGAAACTGCACCAATGGAAATGGCAGCAACGTATATAAAAAATGTATTTGGCGGCGTATTCGGTATGGAAATCGTTGATGAAGTAATTATCGAAGGTCATAACGCGATGCCAGCACAAGCTGAAACTATTATTTCTGAAGGTCTAGCAAAAGTGGCAGAGGTAGCAAAGAATTTTTCAGCTGTGACGGCCTAAAGAGAAATAGATTATTAATTATAGTGTTTTTAGGTGCAAAAAGCCCTGGTTAGAATAGCCTCTCCCAGGGCTTTTTACATTACTCAGATCCAGAAGTTACAGAACCAAGGTAATTCTCTACGTAAAAAAGAGGTAAAACAACTTTATCCTGATTTAATGCGGATTGCTTTGTATTACTACCCAAGTTGGCAACATGCCATAGAAGAAAGTAAAGTAGGTTAGAATATCTAATTTCCATCAAGACAATAGATTACCATGAACTCTGGTAACAAAAAGGTTTCGCTCCCTGTGAAGCCTTTTTTTTCATGCTTAAAGTTCTTTTAAAGATTACCTAATTTGCAGTATTTTTACATAAATTCATCATTCGATTGGAATTTTTTACTATAGTTCCATTTCTTCGATTTGTCCCTCATATAGTTGTGGTCTTGGTAATTTTTCATCGTCTTTTTAGACTTCTTTCAATGTTTTACTACATTAAATTATATTCGTTATACGTACGTCATGTTTATTAAGCTTTTTGAGGCTTACTGTAAAGGTTGTAACATTATTATCTACCATGTAAGAATCTTAATAGATTTTTAACATAAAAGTTTCCCATTCTTTCAATGAAAATCCCAACCTCTATGTTAAGATAATTCAAAGCCAATTTTTCAGGAAGTATTCTTTATTGATATTAAATATAATTGGCGAAACATTAACCATTCTTATATGAATGGTTAATGTATAAAAGGAGGTCTTTTTTTGAAACGAAAATTACAGGCAATGTTTCTTGCCATACCGATGCTTTTCTCTGTTCCTTCTATCAGCTTTGCAGAAGTAGCAGAAGGAGATGTCATTGTTACATTAGGAGAAAACCTAACCGAACAGCAAAAAAATGAAATGTTAGCAGAGTTAGCGGTACCGGAAAACGCACAAATTATTACCGTATCCAATAAAGAAGAGCATGATTATTTAGGGGAGTCTATTCCTAAGGCACAAATTGGTTCTATTGCTATTTCATCAGCGAGCATCACAATCGGTGCCAAAGATTCCGGGTTAGACGTTCAAACGAACAATATTACATGGGTTACGGATGAAATGTATACAAATGCCTTGTTTACGGCGGGTGTAAAGGATGCAACAATTCAGATTACCGCTCCGTTTTCTGTTACAGGTACAGCTGCTTTGACAGGAATTATGAAAGCTTACGAAACGACAACTAATGAAGAAATTCCTGAAGAAATCAAAAAAGTGGCGAATGAAGAAATGGTGAAAACCGCACAGCTCGGTGACTCCATTGGAGCGGAAAATGCTGCTGCTCTCATGGGAAAAGTCAAGGATGAAATCGCCAAGAATGAACCGAAAACAGAAGCTGACTTGCGTGCATTAATTGAACAAGTTGCCACGGAGCTTGGGATTACTTTAAAAGATGCAGAGTTAGATATGTTAGTAGACTTCTTCAATAAACTAAATGCTATGGATATTGACTGGAACCAAGTAAAAGAACAATTTAGTGTTACGACAGAAAAAATCTCGACATATTTGCAATCTGAAGAGGGTCAGTCATTTTTACAAAAGCTGCAAGATTTCTTAAATCGCTTACTTGATGAGGCTCGTGTCCTCTTTGCTTAATGAACAAAGGTTAATATTGCAAACTATCAAAATAAAACTTTTTGATTTTAAGGAAAAATGAAGGAAAAAAGAAAATGTTGTTAAAAATAATAAATACCATCACTTCTATGACCGTGAACTCCAATTAAGCATGAATAGGGGTAGTGCCGATAGCTTAGACTCGCTGATCAAGGAAACGACTGAATCATTCGATAAATGCCACCAATTATTTAGTGAAGATGCTTCCTACTTAGCTGATATGTTTAAGCTTCATGGGGAAAACTTTGAGCAGGCATTCTTAGCTTACCAAGAGGAACGGATTCCACTGGCAACGAAAGTACAAAAAAGCGCTCGTTTATGGGGAGAAATTATTCATGCAAAAGATCCAGTCTCCATTTTGCTCCGTAACACGCTTTTAGAGAAGAAAGAAGCCAAGGAGTTCGAAATGATTGATTGGTTGTATGGCTATAAAAAACTTCCAGCTAAAATTTGATTGGTTGTATAGGAGGGGCACCATCCTGGTTGGGGATGGTGTCCCTTTTTGGGGATATTGTTGTGCCCGTCATAGAGGAAAGAATTCGGATAGGGTAATTATTGGGACTTACTACATAATTAGGGGAACTTACTACATAATTTTGGTCACTTACTACATAATTTTTGGGACATACGACAAGATTGCGGTCACTTACTACATATTCTACAAAACTTATGACATTCGTTGGATATCAACTGGAAATTATTTTGGGAATCTAGTGGTCTAGGGGGGGGATTTTTCGGATTAATTGAGGTGAACCTTACCATAAATAACGGCGGAACTTTTAAGGGTTATTTAAGATAAATAAAGTCAAAAAGGCACTTTTCGAAAAAGTACCTTTTTTATATTGTTGGAAATGATATACCTTGTGTATGATATCAAAGCTTTAACTAAAATAGATATTTGCGAGCTTTTCAGCTGTTCGAGTGGCTAAAGCTTGAGTGGTTAACGTAGGATTGGGGCCTCCAATCCCGTTAAAATGTGCACTATTATCAGCAATAAAAAGACGTTTCACTTGATATGCTTCACAATTGGAATCCACAACAAAACCCATGCGCATAGTTGATTCAATATGAGCAAATAAGTGTTGTGGCCAATTGGAACGGATGATCTTTTTCGCCCCGGCTTTGCGCAAAATTTCGGCTGCCATTTTCGCTAATTGATCCCTTTTTAGTTTATCTTCCTTACTTCCTGTATACTGAACGATCGGGATTGGACCGTGTTCATCTTTTAAAAAAGGATCAATGGTAACACCGTTCTTTTTTTGGGGTTGATCATCGGTAAGAATCATCATGCTTAACGTATTTTTATAATTATACATCCATTCTTTTAAATCATTTCCAACAACCCGGCCTTCTACATCCCAAGGGTCTGTAGGCAATCGGTTCTGTGCAAAATCATATCCACTATCGGTGAACCCAAAGGTTAATGAAGAAAATAATCCCGGGCTGACTCCGGCTGGCTGGATGCACCCTAATCCTGGATAATCTAATCGTCCCCCTGATGTAGGGCCGACAAATGGATTTACATTCGGTTGTCCCAATATTCCCATGAGATCCTTTTCCTCAAATAAACCCGTTACCCAATCCCAATAATGGTGCGTTAAACCTCGTCCAACCCAGGAATTTTGCGGTAAATTGGAATTTAGCCAAAGTCTTGGGCTTTCGATACAGCCAGCTGCCATGACAATTACCTTTGCGAACAGCTCGCCGGTCTCTCCTGTCCATGTATCTCTGTACTGAACTCCAGAGGCTCGAAGTCCTTCTTTTGAATGATCTTCCGTCAAAATCTTGGTTGTAAAGGTATTAGGCCGAACTTCTACATGTTTGGTTTTTAAGGCAAGCGGAATATAACTAATGTTGGTTGGACGCTTCGCCACTTTATCCACCGATGGACCATGCGGGCAGCCATTAATACAATGGCCGCAAAGCGTACATCCCTCCATTTTTGATAACTCTTCCAGACTGGTATCGGAATCCATCAAACGTTCATTGGGATGAAGGATGGCATTGGGATTAGGACGATAACCAGGGGAAGTAGGATTTAAGGTATTCAACAAGGACCAGCCGGCTTTTTTTGCACCGTAATAAAACAACTCCTCCTTTGGAGTAGTAGGGGCAGGCCGAACTGGCAATGTATCTTCTACCTTTTCATAATAGGGAATCAATTCCCGATAGGAGATAGGCCAGACCTCATCAATAGCCATTGAAAAAGCCCGCGGTGAGTTTGCCCAATAATGCTGCGTGGTCCCGCCTACACCAGTGGCTTGCCAAAGAAGGCCATTTTTAGGGAGGTTCCGATGCCATGGAGGGCGGCGGCGATCGGCAGGCCCCCATCGAAAGCGGCCAAATTCATAGGAATTCATTGTATGTTCATTCTTTGTAAACTGTTGACGCAAGAGGTTGATATCCAAGTCATCCACACTGGAACTGCTAACAGCCCCACGCTCTCGATTAGGATCGGCCCATTTTTTATTCCCATACCAAGGACCGGCTTCTAGGATGAGGACGTTGATCCCTAATTCTCCTAACTCCTTGGCTGCAACAGCCCCGCCTCCACCGCCGCCAATAATGATTACATCCGCATCTAATGTCATTGTTCAGTTCCCCTATTCTGAAAATTTGTCAACCAAATATCCCCGGACCTCCCGATAACCAAATGATGGACCAGGATAATCCAGCATGTCCCACAAAAATTGGGGTCTTTCTAGACGGTGATCCTCCGGATAAGCCAGTCGCGTAGACCCAAGTGAAAACCATTCTGAATAATAGCCAAACATAACCATTTGGTGGAGAGAAGTTACGATATTTTTTACTAAACCAGCATTGTTTCGATATGGAGGAGGAAGGACTTCCAGATCGACTTGAAGGTCTTCTAATAAACGGATCGCTTCAAACCGGTCCTCGAGTGAAAGAGCTGCAAAGGGACCGCCATCAGGATTAGCCGAGTAATCTGGATATACTTTTATATTTCCAGAAACCATTAGTTGCAAAGCAGCAATATCAAGCATTCTTGCCGTTTGAAAAGACAACGGGACGCTTTTTATTCCCCATTCCCCCTGGATAGAAACAAAGTGATCTAATGTCCAAACAATGTAATCGTCAAGCCGCAAATCCAAAGCCCCCAAGGTTGATGGAATTACCGCATCTGCAAAAGCCATAAAGGCAGCTTTCATATTTGCCATGCTGACAGTACCGATCGTTTGTAAGGGTAAGTTGCTTGCGGAAGATACAGATGGGGAGGGTTGTTCTGCAGAATCGAGGTTACTCATCAAACTTTTTATTTGTTCAAAAAAATGGTTAAAATACGGTTGATTGGATTGTGTTTCACCTGCTAATTTATCCATTACGATAGGTTCCTCCATTGCGGGGTATTTAAAAAAATTTAGCTGACATCCATTTTATTTTTTCTTATTTTGTAATTTTAGACATGGAACACCAATATAAATGGGGAATTAAACAAGAGGAAGTATTTGAGAGGATATTCATAAAAAAGTTTGGGAAATTTTTAAACATTAATAATTTTTTTATAAGAAACACACAATAATCCTGGAGGTTATATATATGAATGATAAAAAGATATTAAAAATAATAACCGTTTTAGGGATTAGTGGCTGGGCTTTTTTATTACTACAACTTGATAAAGCATGGCATCTGAATTTTTTGTCTGCAAGAGCTCTTGAGATTGGTGGCAGAAATGCCAAACCTCAAAGTACTCCTTCGAGCAGCGATGAAAATAAAGATACTCTAAACAGGTGCTTTCCTCTAATAGGGATAGCACCTGTTTTTATTAGGATAGATTTTTAACGGCTAATATTTGATTAGATAATCTTTTATCTATGAATCCAACAAGCAGGATAATAAATAAGGCTAAACATACATAGTACATCTGGTCCCACGGTACGAGACTGTGAAGGATTCCTGTCTTTATTAAAACTTGATTCACTGTATAAATAAATAATCCTGTTAAAATATATTTTATCCACTTCGGTTTCCAATTGATTTTAACCATTACACAATAAAAAAGGCTTGCGCATAAATAGTAAATTGCTGAGAAGGCAATGGAATCGCGACCTACATTTTCAAACCATCCAGGGCGATAATATCGATTCAATAAAAAAAGCATTGGAAGAATATGGGCACTGGCAGAAATGGAGCCAGTGATTAAATAGAGAATCAAATTGTGTTTGAATCCTCTTGAAGGCAGTAAAATACATTTATAGAAGATCTTAGCCAAAGCATAATACATCGGGAGACCCAATCCGGTATATTCTAACCTCCACCAGTGATGTGTATAGATATGAAGCTTTAAAAATAACCATTCAATCCCTACAAAGTATCCGGAAAAAAAGACAATCCAAAGCCAATTTAAGTGAAAAGTTGCTATCAAGGTTGCTGTGACCGGCAAAGATAATGCGTTTGAGAAAAACGCTCCCAATTCACTGTCATAAAAAGAATTATGTTTGATAATATTTGGGTTATAATCATAGCTTCCTATGAAATTAAATATGGTGGTCTCGATAATATAACCATACCCAACCATTGTTAAAAAAAGAAACAGGGTTTGCGTGTTTCTTTTTTTTAATAGTATAAAACAAAACAATATCGTGCTTGAAATAAGTAGAGCAAAAAACCAATAAGAATTATGCACACCGTTCACTCCGATAATAGCCGAATACATAAAGTTTGTTTTAATAAATATTTTTTTATTATTGGAGATTCTCCAATTTTTATACCTCATTATGATTCGTCTCGGTGAACCGTATCATAAGTAAATGAGGTTTAGTTAGCCTCTTTTATTTGATAATAAATCCACTTTAGGGCGTTACTTGAAGGAAAAATTTAAATTACACTCATCATTAATTTTACATCGATATTCCCTTTTGTTGCTTTAGAGTAAGGACAAACACCATGAGCTTTCTTTACTAATTCCTCAGCCTCTACGAATGATACCCCTTTTATTGACACGTTTATGACCGCAGCTAATTTGAATCCGCCATCATGATCTTTTCCAAGTGAAACTTCCGCAGTAACTTTAGAGTCAATTCGTTTTCTCTCTTGTCTTGCGACCAAATTTAACGCACTATCGAAGCAAGCTGCATAGCCAGCAGCGAATAATTGTTCAGGATTTGTTGCATTTTCTTTTCCTTGACCGCCTAGTGATTTCGGCATTGATAGTGCTAAATTTAAGGTTCCATCACTACTTGTTACTTTCCCAGCTCTACCACCCTCTGCTGTAGCACTTGCAGTGTACAATGTTTCCATAAAAAATCACTCCAAAATATAGTTTTATAAAATTAAATTGTGTACAATTCATTTTATAAAACTATATTAGCAATAAAATAATCTGCAGTCAACAATTAAATTGTGTAAAATTAATTTGTTGTTTAAATAAATGTTTATTGTATTATAATGGTACTGATGAAAGAAGAAAGGACAAGAAAATGGACAACAATAAATTAAAACTAGAGAACCAAATTTGTTTTAAGATTTATTCAGCAGAACGTGAAATCACTAAATTATACAGAAATTTATTAGAAGAGTTGGATGTCACATATCCTCAATACTTAGTAATGTTAGTACTATGGGAGGAAAAATCGGTGACTGTTAAAGAGCTTGGGCAAAAGTTATTTTTAGATTCGGGAACATTATCTCCTATGTTAAAGCGTATGGAAGGGAATGGTCTCATTGAACGCCGGAGATCCTTAGAGGATGAAAGAACGGTAATCATTTCATTGACTAAAAAAGGCGAAGACTTGAAAGGCAAAGCTCAATGTATTCCTACTAAATTACTAGAAAATTTGTCTTTGGACTTGGTGGAATTAAATAATTTAAACCAAACGCTATCAACCATTTTAAACAGAATACAACAGATTAACAGTTGAATGTATTAGTTATGCCTGATTGTGTAGTATATGAAATTGACAGTGGCCATATAAAAAAAGGGGTGTTAGGAAATAGTAAATTAAAAAAATTTCAATTTACGAGACGTTTTCACTACTTTTACAACCCCTGTATAGAAAAGTCAAAAAGACCTTTTGAAGGAAGCTCAAAAGGTCTTCTTCTATTTACCTACTGCTGCAAGACCTGTCAGCTAAACAAGGTTCCTTTTTAAAAGAGTCTTTATTGAAGACAGTTCTCGACATTCTTTTCATGCATTTGAAGGGATAAAGTCAGGAATGAAGCATGCTGAAGGTACTTTTAATCAAACGTTTGAAACGGTATGCATTATGCCTTCTTTGTTAGTTTCGTAAAATTGCTTAGGGGGCCAAACCGAAGCGCAAATAGAGCTAGATTTGTGGCGGAAAAGGGAGTTGGAAGCGGGGATTTTATTAAGGATCGTTCTGGAAAGTGGGCAAAAGAAAAGGCGCAGAAAATGATAGCTGCCGCCCACCGAAACCCTATTCCAATCGTTTTTTTAAGGTTGATGCTCCAGCTGATGTCCAACCCTTATATACTCCATTGGGGAAAATGATGTTAATTTCTTAAACATACGAGAAAAATAAGATGTATCGTAATATCCTAGGTACTCGGAAATCGCCACAACTGTCATATCCGTATTGACTAAGAGATTACAAGCTTCCAATATTCGTAATTGATGTATGTATTTAATTGGAGAATGCCCAACTACTTCTTTGAAAACGGAAATGGTGTATCCAGGCGACCGGTGAATTAATTTTGCAAGCTGCTCAATTTCGATCGATTTTCGATAGTTTTCCAACAAGAACCGCTCGATAATTTGTGCGTATTTTACTTTTATTGGTGCGATGGAAGGGACTTCCAATTCCTGTGCGAACAGTCCGATTAATTCCTGTAATATGCCAAGGCATATAAAATCACGGTGTTTTTTCTTTCCTCTTATATCAAAATATAATCGTTCAAATCGATTCTTTACATATTCAAAACTTCTCGTCTTTAGGTGGAAAAAGTTTTGATCAATCGGAAAAGGGTTAGTGGGAATCTCATTTTCATTTAAAGTAAAGATAGCCGTATATTTTTGATGTGGACCAGATTCATGATTTTTACCGGCACGAACAGTCGTTGAAGGGATGTATAAAATATCACCTTTTTCAGCAGTTATTTGTTTTCCGGATATCGTATATTGTACACGGCCTTGTACAACTAAAATTAACACATTATAAGGAATGTTTTCTGTTTGTGTATGCCAATCGGGAATGAAGTTGTCAAAAAAAGCGCTAAGAATGGAAAGTATAATGGTTCCCTCCTATCAGAACTAAGATAGGAATAATATACACTATTTACTTGTTATAAATAATGATTAAATTAATAATTTTGAAAAATCGTACATGAAATCGGAGAAATGTACATGGAGTTACTAATTAAGGGTCCTTATAATAATGACCAAAGGGAGGAAAGTAAGCGGTAACAATTAAGCGTTTGCATTTTAGAGAGGTTGATAAAAAGAGTAACGAAGGGGTGGGAAAATACAAGCTTAAAAGATCTTGGCTGAATATGCCGATATGGTCATTGATTAATTTTATACAACCAAGATTTACTTACATTTAAATTTTACTAGATTTGAGATTTCCACGAAAACCCCCACTAAAGGAAAATAATAGAATTAATCGATCAATTATATGGGATGTACTCGGGAGGCAAAATCAAATACCAGGGGAGGATATTATGAACAATAAACAAGTTCCATTGAAAGAAAGAATCAGTTATGGTTTCGGTGATACGGCTTCTAACCTTGTTTTCACAATGGTTACAACATATCTCATGTTTTTCTATACAGATGTATTTGGTTTAAACGTAGCAGCGGTCGGCACCTTATTTCTAATCGCAAGGATAGTCGACGCTTTCGATGGTCCAATTATCGGCGTTTTAGTTGATCAAACAAGTACTAAATGGGGGAAATCAAGACCTTATTTCCTTTGGTTAGCCATCCCGTTTGGGGTTATTGCAGTGTTGACGTTCATGACTCCAGATTTAAGTCCCTCAGGTAAGGTGATTTATGCCTATGTAACGTATATCTTATTGGGAATTACCTACGCGGCTATTAATGTACCTTTATCGTCATTATTGCCAAGTCTAACAAGTAATTCACAAGAAAGAACTGTTGTAAATGCATTTAGAATGGTCGGGGGCCAAGCTGGTGCATTAATTGTAAATGCTGCTGTATTACCTTTGGTTGCGTTTTTAGGACATGGAAACAAGCAACATGGTTTTCTCTTTACAATGATTCTGTTTTCTTCTGTTGCAGTTGTTTTGTTCTTTATTACGTTCGCTAATACAAGAGAACGTGTCCAGGTAAATGGAAATAAACCGATTCCTTTTAAACAAGGAGTTAAGGCATTAAAAGGAAATCATCCTTGGTGGATCCTATTGTTTGTAAACGTTATCCTTTTTATTTCTATTATTACTGCAGCCCAATCTACCATTTACTTTTTTACCTATAATCTTAAACGAGTAGATTTGATTCCATTGTTAAATGGATTATCAGTTTTAACCATTGCTGGGATCATCGCAGTCCCATTTTTTGCAAAACAATTAGGGAAACGAAATACGTTGCTTTTAGGATTTAGTATTGCCATCATTGGTCAAATAGTGGTTTATTTTGGCTCAGAAGCATTAACAATCCCCTTGATTGTTATAGGAAGAGTGTTAAGTATCTTAGGACTAGGATTAGTGGCTGGATTAAAATTTGCTATGATTGCCGATACGGTAGATTATGGGGAATGGAAATCTGGTGTAAGAGCACAAGGACTATTGATGGCTGCCTCCACCTTTGGTGTAAAATTTGGAATGGGACTCGGAGGAGCAATTGCAGCATGGATCATGTCACTAGGTGGGTATGTAGCAAACCAACAACAAAGCTCGTCTGCATTATTTGCCATTGAATTCAACTTTGTGTGGATTCCACTAATTTGTTACATTATCGGAATTGTTGCAGTCCTGTTCTACCGATTAGAGAAAGAAGAAGCAAAAATGATTCAAGATTTAGAAGAAAAACATAGTAAAGTGGCTGTTTAATTAATTCAATTCACAAAAACATGATATGGTTTTTAAAAATCCTTTGCATAAAGAGCAGAAAAAGGTGAAACAAATGTCAAATGAAAAGAAAACCTCATGTTGTTGTGCAAGCAGGCCAAAATCGCTCGACAAAATGGTGGTTACACAACAACATGATACGTTGGAAAAGCGTGACAGGTCTGTAACGGAAGAGATGATTTACCTTTCTGGTGAGGAATTCTTAATGGGAACAAATAGTAATGAAGGATTTCCCAAAGATGGAGAAGGTCCTGTTCGAAACGTAAAGGTGAATCCATTTTATATCGATCCATGTACGGTTAAGAATTCTGAATTTTTGGAATTCATTACAGATACAGGATACAAGACGGAAGCTGAACTATACGGATGGTCGTTCGTATTTTCCGGTTTTGTTTCAAAACAAGTGGCGGAGACGGTGACAGATGTTGTACAAAATGCCCCATGGTGGTGGGCTGTTAAAGGCGCTTATTGGAAGGAACCGGAGGGACCTAATTCAACGATTCTCAGTCGAATGGATCATCCAGTTGTCCATGTGTCCTGGAATGATGCGCTTGCCTACTGCCAGTGGTCGGGGAAACGATTACCCACGGAAGCAGAATGGGAGTATGCAGCTCGCGGGGGGCTCATACAAAAGAGATATCCTTGGGGAGATCGCTTGAATCCTGGGGGTAAACACATGTGCAATATTTGGCAAGGGACTTTTCCAGAAAAGAACACAGGGAAGGATGGATACCAGGGTACTGCTCCCGCAAAATCTTTTCCTGCCAATGGATATGGGTTATACAATGTATCTGGGAATGTATGGGAATGGTGCTCAGATTGGTTTAGTCCGACGTCTTATCTGGATGGAACAAGTGAGAATCCTAAGGGACCATCCAGCGGTAAAGCAAGAGTTACACGTGGTGGCTCTTATCTTTGCCATCAATCGTACTGCAATCGTTACCGAGTTGCTGCCCGTAGCTCCAATACTCCAGATAGTTCAACAGGAAATATTGGATTTCGCTGTGCGGCTGACGCATAAATATAACGTGATATATAAAGAGAGGATGTTTTAAGTATGAGAATGCTCATTTTAGATTTAGATTCATTACGACCAGATCATTTAGGGTGTTACGGATATAACCGGAATACCTCTCCTAACATTGACAAAATCGCGGATGAGGGTGTTCGATTTACAAATTATTACACTTCAGATGCTCCATGCTTTCCATCCCGTACGGCATTAATGACCGGGCGCTTCGGTATTCATACGGGAGCTGTCGGACATGGGGGAACCGCAGCTTATGTGCGGCAAGAAGGAGCTAGTCGATCGTTCTCTGATCTTCATACGTTCGAAAGTTTACCCTCTTTCTTCCGTTCAGCAGGATTAAAAACAACACTCGTAAGCCCTTTCCCAGAAAGACACTCCGCTTGGACTTTTTATGCCGGATTCAATGAAGTACATAATACAGGAAAATTCGGTATGGAATCGGCAGAAGAAGTGACACCGAAAGTCTTAAAGTGGGTGAAGGATAACGCCGAAGAAGATAACTGGATGTTATATGTGAATTATTGGGATCCACATACACCTTACCGAGCACCTGAGAGCTTTGGTAACCCGTTTGAAAACGATCCATTGCCAGATTGGATTACACAGGAAGTCTTTGAAAATCACAGGCAAAAAGTCGGTCCTCATAGCGCTCATGATTTGAATATGTATGATAATTTAGCATCTTCAAAATATCCTCGTTATCCAGGAGAGATTTCGGACATGAACGGTTTACGTGAGGTGATTGATGGATATGATTGCGGTGTTCGCCACATGGATAATAATATTGGTCAAATTTTCAAGGCTCTTGAGGAACAAGGAGTCATGGATGATCTGATCATTCTTATTACAGCGGACCATGGAGAAAACTTAGGAGAACTTGGTATATATGGTGAACATGGAACTGCTGATAATGCAACATGCCGAATTCCCATGATAGTCCGCTGGCCTGGTATGAAACAGGGACATGTAGATCACGGATTACATTACCACCTTGATTTATTGCCAACACTGGCTGAATTAATTGGAAAAGATACAAAACCAAGCTGGGATGGTACAAGCTATGCCTCAGTATTAACAAGAGGTCAAGAGAGTGGAAGAGACTATTTAGTCATTTCTCAATGTGCCCATGTGTGCCAACGAAGCGTTCGTTTTGATAATTGGCTATACATTCGAACGTACCATGATGGATTTCATTTATTTGATGAGGAAATGTTATTTGATCTTCAAAATGATCCAAATGAACAATATAACTTGGCAAAAGTAGAGCCAGGCGTTTGCAAGGATGCCGTCTATTATCTCAATCAATGGCATGATAAGATGATGAAATCGATGCCGTTTGATGTTGATCCTTTATGGACCGTCATCAAAGAGGGTGGACCATACCATGCTCAATCCAAGGATTTAAAAAAGTATGTAAAACATTTAGAAGAAACAGGACGTGGTTGGGCTATTCCTGAACTAAAGGAGAGGCACCCGGAAGCATTTGAAGAACCGAAAGAAGAGAATATTTATAAAAGAGCTGCAGAGTTTTTCAAAATTTAATCCTCTTTAGCTGATCCAAATATTGCTCCGCTTGTCCAGCAATTTCTTACTAAGATCAATTAAGATAACCCTCTATTGAATGTATCTGAGGGGGAAGAGAGCTATGAAATGATGGTAGCAATGATGAAGTTTATGCCGTTACGTGCATTAATTGCATTTAATCCTGCTAAATGTAATGAGGATATGCTAAATGAAATCTTGGAAACGTTTAATACCAAAAACAACTCATTAGTTGGTAATTGCTAGGTAACTAGATACGGCTACTAGTATGGATTTACTGTTTATGTAGAACTATACTAGTCGCTGTATTATATTAAACTATTCCTTTCGGCAGTAAAATTTATTTATTTTGACTTATAAAAAGGGGATCAGCTATTTATGGAAGTTTTACGAAAAATAAAAGAGCAATCCGAAGACAGTGTGAAATATGCACAGCAACATTTAGCAAATGAAAGAACTTACCTAGCATGGATTAGAACAGCCGTCTCTATTACTGGGGTTGGCTTTTTGACTACTTCGTTGCATTTTACCATCAAAATAAGCGCGAATCATTTAATTAATATTGTGGCTATTTTTCTGGGTATATTTGCATGTATTGTTGGGATTATAACTGGTGTGATGTCAACCATTCAATATTCAAGGAAAAGAAAAGAAATTCAAGAAGGTATTTTTATTCCTTCTAGTCACTCTATTACATTTGTATCCATCCTCTTTTCTTTCTTAATTTTTATAATTTTTATGTATCTTTCTTTCTTACTATTTATGTAGTCTTTTATTTATCAGTTTATTTCTTGAACCATTATGTTTTTAACAAAAAAACACAGCATCAGCAGTGTTAGCATTCCTGTAGATGGTTAAATTTATAAAAAAACAAAACAAGGAGCGACAGACAATGAAATGGGAAGAGGTTCGTAAATTATACCCAGATCAATATGTAAACTTAATATCCTTGATTTTTACTTAGAAGATAATAGCAAGATTGTAACGGATGTCGCATTAATTAGTGTCATTGAAGATTCTAAAATAGCTACAAAATAGTTACTTAAATCAAAAGGTAATACCATTGTTTATCATACAGGTTCCGAAAAAATTGTTATTGAAGTGAGAAACCCAACAGGCTTAAGAGGTATGAGATTATGAAGTTAGAATTAGTGGATCGTTTGCTCGAAGTGGAAATGACGATTTCTTTTAAAATAGTCTCATAGGGCTTGATATCTTAATGAATGGTAAGTTTATCATTGATTTAGAAAAATTAGAATTAGTTCAAAATCATTAATCCGAATATGAAGTGATTCAAATTAAAATATGTAAAAACGAAATTGGTTGCTATTCAGCAATACCAGGTAATAGTTTTAATGACCTTCAGTAAAACCTGCCATTTGAAGATCCATAGTAATTCAGGTAGAGGTTGCATTTCTCAAACAGGGAATGCGCCTATATTTGTTTAGGGGGCTTTCCTGTAGTATATATTGAGCTTTTTTTCTTTTAAGGGTCGGATAATGGAATAGGAGGTTGCATAAAACTCTACTTTTTTATGCAGCCACCGTTTTTCGTATTAACCTTAAATGCCAAGGTAACCAGAACCCAAACACAACTAGATAAACTGGGATAGACCACCAAGTATGCCAACCCTTTAATTTCATAAATCCTACTTGAACAAGTATCCATTCAGATACCACTGAGATTAACGTAAAAAGGAGTACATAAAGCCATTTCTTATCAGGTTTATAATAATTAAGAAATATCACAGCGTAACAAGGAGCAATAAAGGCATAACTTATTAAATCGCCAAGCCCTTCCTTTATAGGATTGCCTAAATCAAATAAATCCAGAATATACCCCACTATAGCAATATCCATTATTACCGAAATAAAAGCTCCCACCCCAAACGTAAGGTAAATCTCTCTCCACGTCAAACGTTTTGGCATAAATAGCACAAAAATTAAAACGATTATACCCCATATAATGGGAAACCATATACCTTTCGCTGACAAATCCAAGTTTTGGATAAACTTTTCCAGAATGTCTCCTTCTCTCTATTAATTTTTATCGACACCTACTGTATCGGAATACAATTATTATTATTATTCGTAAATCTTATTATTTTTATGCTGTTACTAAGCTTCTTCATATCGTTTGTTATTGCCCTTACTGAATTGATTATAATAACTTTTATAAATTACCAAAATAAGTAAAAGATGTAGATTAACTTTTTATAACACTTTAACAAGAAAGCTTGTTTAAAAAGCAACTGCTTTAAATAAATTTTCAAACAAGTTGAAATCTGGAAGAATTTTCGAACCTGTTCATTTTTAATCCCTTCGCGTAAATCTGTCCCCAGTTGGGCAAAATATGTTACGGGACAGCGCTGGCAATACAATAGTGGTTCCCTATCAAAAAAGAGGGAGTGAGATGGATGACTGAAAACAACAAACGTAATCGTGCTGGTGGAGACACTGGTGAAGCTGTAGGAACCGGAGTTGGTGCTGTTGCTGGTGCTGCCACGGGTTCCGTTTTAGGTCCAATTGGCACCGCTACAGGTGCTGTTGCTGGTGGTGCGATGGGCAACAAGATTGGTGAGCGTGCCAACGACGACGACACGAACCGAACCAGATAGAACTAAGTATAGTTCCCTGTAACCTAAAGATTTAGGATCTAAAGATATTTTGTCTCTGATTAGAAACGGTAATTTATAATTACCAATAGCACCTAAAAAAGCTTGAGGGAAATTTATCCTCAAGCTTTTTGATGTCAATATAGGTTCACTTGTGATTAAAATAATTTATGTCGAGACGAGTTGAAATTAATTTCCTTGAATAATATTTCTGCTCCTCTTGTTAAAATTAACTTCACATCAGCAAAAGTTATTAACGAAAAATATGTATTATGAATTAGGTTTACTGATTTCAGTGGCTAGTCAAAGGGGTATTACATTAGGACAACCATGCGACTTTGAACAGATAGTCGATCAAAAGGATCATATAATTGGAATATATCTGACAAAACCCCCTAAAACATTTTTTGAAGCTCCCGAATATGAAAGTTTTAATATCGGATTATTGTATCATCATTTAGAGAATGAATGGCTCGAATTCGCGTTAGAATTAATGACTCAGTTCTTTCAAGAGGATACGTATTTAATTCAAAAACCAACCTTTTCCATTCTTCGAGAAACGCCGGATCATTATTTTAATCAAAAGCAGTTTGCTGATTTTTTATCGGTACATGGCTTGCATTATGATAAGCGGAAATTAAATGTGTATTACAGTCGAGGAATTTTGTAAACAGGAGAAGAAACGATGGAAAATGAATTAAGGAGGAGTTGTTAATAGCAATGTAGCTTGGGAGGTTGATCCAAGCTATTTTTTACTTATGGGGTTAAAAAATTTTTTTGTCCTTAAAATTATTGAATAAAAATACATATTGTTGTATATTTATAAATAATTAT